>DAINSN010000040.1:0-15263 GCA_036741295.1 Gaiellaceae bacterium | reverse complement strand
TCGTCGGCGACGAGGAGGTTCGAGCCGAGACCGATCGCCGCCACGCGGAGGCCTTCCCCCCGCGCAAAGCCAAGTGCGCTCTGGAGCTCCTCGACCGTCTCCGGCCGCGCAAAGGCCCGCGCGGGCCCGCCCGTGCCGAGGGTCGTGAAGCGCGAGAGCCGGACGCCCTCGTCGATCTTCACCCGAGCGTCTCCAGGAGGGCTCCCGCTGCTCGATCCACGTCGCCGGCCCCGATCGTCACGACACGGTCGCCGGGACGGACGAGGCCGCCGAGGAAGCGCGCCCCTTCCTCGACCGAAGGAGTCCACGCGACGAGCATCCCCGGCCGCCGTTCGGCGAGTGCGTCGACGACGAGCTTGCCCGTCACTCCCTCGATCGGCTCTTCGCGCGCGGGATAGACATCGGTGATCGCGACGATGTCGGCGGCGGCGAGAGCAGCTGCCAGCTCGCGCGCGAGATGCCGGGTACGTGAGTAAAGATGCGGTTGGAAGAGGACGAGCAAGCGCCCGCCCTCGCCGTTTCGCAACGCGTCCAGGGTCGCGGCGATCTCGGCCGGATGGTGGGCGTAGTCGTCGTAGACGCCGACACTTCCGGCTTCGCCGCGGTGCTCGAGCCGGCGCGCCGCGCCTCGAAACTCTGCGAGCACGCCTACGGCTTCCTCACGGCTCACTTCCGCGAGCTCGAGCGCCGCGAGCGCGGCCGCCGCGTTGCGCCTGTTGTGCTCGCCGGGAACCGCCAGCGGTCCGTCGTAAGGAGCGAGCTCCTCGCCGCGCACGACTGCCGGGACGTTTGCCAGCCAATCCTCGAAGAGCTTCGCGACCTCCGCACGCGAGCCGAACGTCGCGTGATGGTCGAGGTCGACGTTCGTCACGACGGCGATGTGCGGGCGCAGCTCGGCGATCGTCCGGTCGGACTCGTCTCCCTCCACGACCAGCCATCCCTCTCCGGTCCCGGCGTTCCCGCCGAGCTGCGGGACGTCGGCGCCGATCAGCCACGCGGGATCGCGGCCGAGCTCCTGCAGCGAGAAGGCGATCATGGCGCTCGTCGTCGTCTTGCCGTGGGCCCCCGCGACCACGATCGAGTCACGCAGCGAGACGAGCTCGGCGAGCAACTCGGCGCGGGTCTTCCCTGGGACGCGTCCCGCGAACGCCGTCGACACGAAGGCCTCCCAGCCCTCCGGCGGCTGAGACGGCTCGTCCGAAATCTCGACGTCGATCCCGTGGAGCTGCTCGAGGTACGGGGTTTGCACCCGGTCCCAGCCGCGCACTTCCGCCCCCCATGCCCGCGCGAGCAGCGCGTACGCGCTCATGCCCGCCCCACCGATACCGGCGATCCAGAATCTTCGTCCGTCAAGAGGCGAGCGCAATGAGCTCCTCGGCGATCTCGTCCGCGGCATTGGGCCGGGCAAGCCGCGTCATCGCGGCGGACATCTCTGCAAGGCGGTGCGGATCGTCGAGCAGCGAGCGGATCAGGTCAGGCGCGCGCCCGACCTCCGTTTCCGGCACGACCACCGCACCTCCGCCCTGCTCGAAGTAGCGCGCGTTCTTCTCCTGATGGTCGCCTGTGGCGAAGAGACCGGGCACGAGCACCGCCGGCTTGCCCGCGGCGGCGAGCTCCCAGACCGAGCCGCCCGCTCGAGCCAGCGCGAGGTCGCTCGCTCCCAGTGCAGCTCCGAACTCCTCGGTGAACGCGAAGAGACGGTAATCCGGCCTGGTTACTCTCGAACGCAGCTCGTCGTAGTCGCGCGTGCCTGCCAGGTGCAGCACCGCGGGCCCCGCCTCACCGAACGCGTCGAACGCGAGCTCGTTCAGCACACGCGCACCCAGCGAGCCCCCGAAGACGAGCAACACCGGCCCGGTGTCCGGCAGGCCGAACAGCCTGCGTGCTTCTTCCCGCGGCACGGGTCGCGAGCTCGCCGGAATCGGCCTGCCCGTGACCAGGTACTTCGATCCTTCACGGCCGGCGATCGGGAACGAAAGGAAGACGCGCCGCGCGAACGGAGCCGCGAGCCTGTTGGCGAGGCCGAGATGCGCATCGGCCTCCATCAGCGCTGTCGGGATCTTCCTGCGCGCCGCCGCGTACACCATCGGCCCCGCGACATAACCGCCGCCTCCCAGCACGACGTCGGGTCGCCGGGCTTCGAGGATGCGCGCGCAGGCGCGCGGAGCCCTGGCGGCCAGCAGCAGCGCGCGCGCCAGCGCGGGCGACGGCCGGCGCGGCAGGCCGGAGATGCGAAAGGTGTCGAGCTCGTAGCCCGCCTCGGGCACGAGACGGGCTTCGATGCGATCGGGCGATCCCGCGAACGTCACGTGTGCGCCGCGCCGCTGCAGTGCTTCAGCGACCGCTAGCGACGGCGCGACGTGTCCCACTGTCCCGCCGGCTGCGATCAGGCACCGCACGTTTCGCCTCTGCTGCTCCATGCCTGCCGGCGATGTTAAGGAGGATCCCCACTCCCAGGAGCGCGACAACGAGGCTCGAGCCACCGTAGGAGATGAACGGCAGCGGAATCCCGGTCAACGGAGCCAGCCCGAGGACCGCCGCGAGGTTGATCACCGCCTGCCCGCAGACGAGCCCGACGATCCCGGCCGCAAGACGTTTGCCGAATGGATCTGTGCAGGCGAGCGCGACCCGCAGGCCCGCGTAGGCGAACGCTGCATAGGCAGCGATCACCGCCGTCACTCCGAGCAGCCCGAGCTCCTCGCCGATGACGGCAAAGATCATGTCCGTATGCGCCTCGGGCAGGTAGTTGATCTTGACGACGCCGTGGCCGAGCCCGGCGCCGAGGAAGCCGCCGGACCCGAACGAGATCAGCGCCTGCACGGTCTGGAAGCCCGCGCCCTGAGGGTCCTTCCACGGATCGATGAAGCTGAAGATGCGGGCGCGCCGATAGGGCTCGAACCAGATCGCGACGAGACCGAGGGCGACTGCGATGCCGGTTCCCGCCGCCAGGGTCGGGACCGGCGTCCCGGAGATCAGCAGCACCGCCAGGAGGACGACCACGAGCGAGATCGCAGTGCCGAGATCCGGCTCGGCGAGGATCAGCAGGCAGAAGACACCGAGCAGCAGTCCGATCGGGCGCCACAGCTCGCGCAGCGACCGCGGCGCCGGCCGCTTGCTGAGGTAGGCAGCCGCCCACACTGCCAGCGCGAGCTTCGCGAGCTCCGAAGGCTGAAACGTCGCAGGTCCGAGCTCGATCCAGCGGCGGGCGCCGTTGATGCGCGAACCGATTACGAGCACCGCGAGACAGCCGCCGAGTGCGGTCAGCACCAATGCAGGCGCGAGCAGGCGCAGGCGCCGGTAGTCGAATCGCGATGCAGACATCATCAGCGCCACTCCGATGAGGGCGTAGACGCCCTGCTTCTTCAGGTACGACATCGGATCCGTGCGCGCGAGTGCAGCGGGAGCCGACGTCGAGCTGTACACCATCACGAGACCGAAGGCGACGAGGGCCAGCGTCACGAGCACGAGCAGGTGCGATTCGAGCTGCCCCTTTTTCACCACAGCTCCCCGACGAGCCTGCGAAAGGTTTGCCCGCGCTCTTCGAAGTCACGGAACTGGTCGTAGCTCGCGCATGCGGGCGACAGCAGCACGACGTCACCCGGCTCGGCGTCTCCTGCAGCGGCGCCCACGGCTGTTGCAAGGTCGCCTGAACGGCGGAACGCGCGTCCCGCGCGGCCCAACGACGCCGCGAGGTTCTCGGTGGCCTCGCCGATGAGATCGATCGAGCGCACGGAGCCGGGCAGCCCCTCGGCGAGCTCGTCGAACGATTCGCCCTTCAGCGACCCGCCGAGAATCAGGCGGAGGGGCTGGCCTGCATAGGCCGCGATGCCTCGGCGGGCCGCGGCCGTGTTCGTCGCCTTCGAGTCGTTGACGAAGCGAACGCCGTCGAGCTCGCCCACGAGCTCCAGGCGGTGCTCGACGCCGGGAAACGTGCGTAGCGCTTCCGCGATCGCGTCTTCCTCGATTCCCGTGGCCCGGGCGGCGGCGGTCGCCGCGGCCGCATTCTCACGATTGTGCGCGCCGGGGATGAGCGGCTCGGCGGGAAGCGGGTCGTCGGCGTGAAACTCGATGCGGTCTGCGCCGCCGGGAACGGCGTCGAAATCGCGCGGGACGACGGCGACGTCGGCCTCGGTCTGGTTCTCGAAGATGCGCAGCTTCGCGTCCCTGTACGCGTTGTAGGAAACGTGACGGTCGAGGTGGTCCGGCTCGACGTTGAGCAACACCGCCACGCGGGGCCGCAGGCGGTGCACGTCCTCCAGCTGAAAGCTCGAGAGCTCACAGACGATCCAGGCCTCCTTGTCGAGCGCGCCGTCGAAGCTCGTCAGCGGCCGGCCGACGTTCCCGGCAACGGCGACGGGCTTACCTGCAGCGCGGAACATGGCGCCGAGGAGCTCGCTCGTCGTCGTCTTCCCGTTCGTTCCCGTAATCCCGACGAAGGGGTTGCGGAGCAGGCGAAAGCCGAGCTCGACCTCGCTCCAGATCGGGATCCCACGCGCACGCGCGGCGGCTGCCAGCGGTGACTCCCCGGGCACGCCCGGGCTCTTGATGAGCAGCTCGACGTCGTCCAGCAGACCTTCCTCCTCAGTCCCGAGGTGGATTTCGACGCCAGCTTCGGCAAGCCTCCCGGTGTCCAGGCCGTCTGCCCGGTCGGCGCCCAGCGTGGGGACGCCGCGGCGGGCGAGCGCGAGGGCCGCTGCCTGACCGGAGCGGGCGAGCCCCAGGACGAGCGCCCGGCGTGGGAGCTTCACGGCCTGCGCGCGGCGACCGCTAGCCGGCCTTGTGCGGCCGCGACCGTCACGGCGGTGAATCCGGCGTCTGTGAAGAGTCGCTCGATCTCACGCGCGTCTAAGTTCAACGCGGAACCGGTCGGGTCCTGGTCGCCCGTCGCGACAGCCACCTGGCCGCCAGGCCGGAGGACACGAAAGAACTCGGCCGCTGCCCCTGTGTTGGGCACGGAGCTCGCCAGGATCTCGTCGGCGGCCGTATCTGTCAGCGGGAGGACGTCCATCGAACCGACGAGGTAGAAGACGTTCGAGGCCGTGGTCGCTTTCCGCAGGTGCTCGAGTGCGTCGACGGACCGATCGACGACGAGCACGTCGCCTTCGGGCGCCACTCGTTCGGCGAGCTCGGAGACCGAATCGCCCGCTCCGATCTTGACGACGGTATCGCCGGGCCGCTCGCTCAGTGTCGGAAGAAGGTGAAGTCGCGGTAAAAGAGGGCAAAGCCGATCGCGCAGAGAATCGCGGTGACGATCCAGAAGCGCACCATGATCTTCGTCTCGGACCACGCCTTCATCTCGAAGTGGTGGTGGATCGGCGCCATCAGGAAGACGCGGCGGCCGTAGTACTTGAAGGAGATGACCTGCACGATCACCGAGAGCGCTTCGATCAGAAAGATCCCGCCGATGAACAAGAGCAGGAACACGGTCTGCGTGAAGATCGCCATCGCGGCCAGCGCGCCGCCGATCGCCATCGCCCCGGTGTCGCCCATGATCACCTCCGCAGGGAAGGCGTTGTACCAGAGGAACCCGATCGTGGCCCCGATCAGTGCGGCGCCGACGATGGCGAGATCGAGGCGGCTGTCGAAGCGCCCGCCGGGATTTCCCGAACGGATGTAGGTCACCACCGAGATCGCCGTGAACGTGATCAAGGCAATGATCCCGGTTCCCGCCGCCAGCCCGTCGAGTCCGTCGGTGAGGTTGACCCCGTTTGCGGTCCCGGCGATCACGAGGAACAGCAGGACGTACCAGCCCCACGACAGCTCGAGGTTCCAGTGCACGACAGGGATGAAGACGTTGGTGGGCAGCTGCTGGTGATCGGCCGCGAAGCCGACGCCGACCGTGATCAGGGCGAGCAACAGCAGCTTCCAGCGACCACGCAACCCGAGCGAACGCCGGTGGGTGAGCTTGATGAAATCGTCGAGAAACCCGATCGCCCCGCAGCCGAGCGTGACGAACAGGACGGTGAGCGCCGGAACCTTGTACTTCGAGAAGGCGAGAAAAGCACCAGTGGCGACGACGAGGATCAGCAAGCCGCCCATCGTCGGCGTTCCCTGCTTCACACGGTGGCCCGCCGGCAGCTCCTCCCGGATGTGCTGGCCGAATTCGTTCTTTCTCAGGAACGCGATGAACTTGGGACCTACGACGACGGACACGATCATCGCGACCACCGCCGCGGCAAGGACGCGGATCAACTCGTCGCCCGGATCTGAGTGAGTGCGGCTGCCACAGCTTCGAGACCGACGGCCCGTGACGCCTTCACGAGCACCGCGTCACCCGGGCGGACGAGCTCGTCCACCTGACGCAGCGCGTCGTGGACGTTTGCGACCCAGCGACCCGGGACGCCGCCCTCAAGGTACCCGCGGGCAAGCTCTCCAACGGCGAGGAGCTCGTCCACGCCCAGCTCCGCCGCCACGGCACCCACCTCACGGTGGTATTCGGGGCCCGTGCGCCCAAGCTCGGCCATGTCGCCGAGGATCGCCACGCGGCGCCTTTCTCCCGCCCGCTCCGCCAGATAGGCGAGTGCTGCACGCATGGAGACGGGATTGGCGTTGTAGGCGTCGTTGATCAGGAGGCCGCCACCGGGGAGCTCCTGCTCCTCCCCGCGCCAGCGGGCGAAATCCACGTCGACGGACTCGGGCCGCGGCAGGCCGAGCGTGGCCAGCACGGCCAGCGCGGTCGACGCGTTCTGGACCTGGTGCTGCGCGGTGAAGTTGAAGCTCACGCCACCGACGACGGTGCGGCCGTCGGCACGGATCGCCTCGGGCGCTCCCACGCGCACAACCGCGACATCGTCGCGGGAAACCGGAAAGCCCTCGGGCACGATCGCCGTCCCTCCCGGGGGAAGCGCGGCGATCAACTCACCCTTCGCCCGCGCGACGCCGTCGATCGAGTCCACGAGCTCGAGGTGCACGGGACCGACGTTCGTCACGACACCGATGTGCGGCCGCGCAATCTCGGCGAGCGCGGCGATCTGGCCGAAGCCGCGCATCGCCAGCTCGAGGACGCAGACCTCCGTGTCCTCTTCGAGCCGACAGAGCGTCAGCGGCACGCCGATCTCGTTGTTGAAGCTGGCCTCGGCCGCGATCGTGCGCGCAGACGGAGCGCTCAGCGCGGCGAGGATGTCCTTCGTCGACGTCTTCCCCATCGAGCCCGTGATCCCAACGATGCGTGCCGAGCTCCGCTCACGCACGGCTCGCCCGACCAGTGCGAGCGCGGCGAAGGCATCGTGTGGCTCGAGCGTCGCGGCCGCGCCACGCATGAATGCATCGTCCACGAACTCCGAGCCGCGGCCAACGGCGACGAACAGATCCCCAGGCGCGATCCGCCGCGAGTCGACCTGAACGCCGATGAACTCGTCCGCGCGCGCCTCGAGGTCGCCGAGCCCGTCGAGCAGGCTCGTCTCGAGCGCGATCACGTCGGTGCCCCCAGACGGCGTAGCGCCTCGCTCGCTACCTCGCGGTCGTCGAAAGGAAGTTTGCGCCCACCGATCTCCTGACCTCGTTCGTGGCCCTTGCCGGCGATCACGACGACGTCACCTGCCTGCGCGGACTCGAGTGCTCGCTCGATCGCGCGACGCCGGTCGAGCTCGACCTCGAGGTCGAGCCCGTCGACCACCTCAGCGGCGATCGCGGCGGGATCCTCGCTCCGCGGATTGTCCGAGGTGACCAGCGAGACATCCGCCAGCTCGGCGACGACCTGTCCCATCAGCGGCCGCTTCGCCCGGTCGCGATCGCCGCCCGCCCCGAAGACGCAGATCACGCGACCCCCGGGTCCAAGTTCGCGCGCCGCCTGGAGCGCCGTCTCGAGCGCGCCGGGCGTGTGCGCGTAGTCGACCAGCACCGTGAACGGCTGCCCCTCGTCCACCCGCTCGAATCTTCCGGGGACGCGTTCGACGGCCTCGATGCCCTGCTTGATCGCATCCTCGCCGAGCCCGAGCGCGCGCGCCGCGGCGGCTGCTGCGAGCGCGTTCTCGACGTTGAAGCGACCGGGCAGCTTCAGTTCGACGCCGCCAAGGGAGTCTTCCGGCCGGAAGGCGATCGCGTCGGGAAGCTCTGCCGCAAGCCGCTCGCCGTACTCGTCGCCGACGTTGACGACCGCGCGGCCGGCCTGCGCGAACAGGCGGCGCTTGGATTCGAAGTACTCCTCCATCGTCCCGTGGAAGTCGAGGTGGTCCTGCGTCAGGTTCGTGAAGACGAGGACGGCGAAGCGCGTTCCCTCGAGCCGTCCCTTGGCCGACGCCATCGACGTCGCTTCCATCACGCAGGCGCGATTGCCCTGAGCGAGCATCTCGCTGAAGAGGCGCTGCAGGTCGATCGACTCGGGCGTGTTGAGGCCGACCTCGCGCACCTCGCTCCCGACGCGCCGCTCCACGTTGGTGAGCAGCCCGGGCTGCTCCCCCGCGGCGGCGAGAATCGACCAGAGCAGATACGCGGTCGTCGTCTTGCCGTTGGTGCCGGTGATCGCGGCGACCGGCAGCCGTGCCGTCGGATCCTCGAAGAACGCGACCGCGGCGCGCGGCATCGCGGCACGCACGCTCGGCACGACCAGCTGCGGAGCTTCGAGCTCGAGCCTGCGCTCGACCACGAGCGCGGCCGCTCCCCGCTCGAGCGCCTCGGCGGCGAAGTCGTGACCGTCTGCCTTCGCGCCCGGGACGCAGAAGAACAGGGAGTCGCGCGGCACCTCCCGCGCGTCGTACGCCAGCTCGCGGATCTCGAGGGCACCGTCTCCGACGACGTCGGTCGGAGCGAGCGCTGCGATGAGCCGCTCCAGCTGCATTTCGCCGCCCAAGTCTAGTGCGGGCGCCCTACGGCGTTACTGTTGCAGGGTGCTGGACCGGCTCCCGCACCTGCTGCTCCGGCTGGAGGGCCTCGCAATCGTGGCCGCCGCGGTCGTTCTGTATTTCCACGAAGACTTCGGGTGGATCCTCTTCGTGGCGCTGATCCTGGCCCCGGATCTCTCTTTCGCCGGCTATGCCTTCGGGCCGAAGGTGGGGGCGATCGCCTATGACGCGGTGCACACGGAGATCTTCCCGGTTGCGCTCGGCGCGGTGGGGGTCGTGGCCGACTCCAGCGGCGCAACGAAGATCGCGCTGATCTGGCTCGCGCACATCGGCGCGGACCGGCTGCTCGGCTACGGGCTGAAGTACCCGACGGCGTTCAAGGACACGCACCTCAGCCGCGTCTAATAGGTACACGCGGGAGCGCCCGACCGATTACTGGCCCGGTGCCGCGTCGGGCGGGACCTCGAGGTACTGCAGGTCGAAGCGCGCGATCTGCTGGAAGGCCGGCGCCGCGACGGTACCGCCCCAGATCGCGCCGTGAGGCTCGTCGACCGCGACCAGGATGACGAACCGCGGCCGGGAAGCAGGCACGATCCCGACGAACGACGCGACGTAGCGGTCGGTCGCATAGCCGCCGTGGGAATCGGGCTTCTGCGCGGTCCCGGTCTTGCCGGCCACCTGATAGCCCGGCATCGCGGCGTACTGCCCGGTGCCCTCCGCGACGACGTCCTTCAGCATCATCATCAGCTGGTCTGCGGTTCGCGGGGAGACGAGCCGCCGCTTGTTGAGCGAGGGGCGGCCTCCTCCGGCGACATGGTCGACGAGGTGCGGCCTGGACCAGACACCTCGGTTGGCGATCGCCGCATAGGCAGCCGCCATCTGAACCGGCGTGACGGCGATCCCCTGCCCGATCGGCACGTTGCCGATCGTCGAGCCGGACCACTTGTCCGGCGCCAGGACGATGCCGGGGCTCTCGCCCGGGAAGTCGACACCCGTCGTGCGCCCGAATCCGAACCGCGTGATCCAGGAGGACAGTCGGGTGCGGCCGAGCATCTCGGCCAGCGTGATCGCGCCGATGTTCGACGAGTGCGCGAGGATCTGCGCCACGGAGTAGTTCACGGTGCCGCGCTTCTCGGCGTCGTGAATGACGCGGTCGGCCACGTGCAAGGAGTACGGCAGCTTGAAGCGCGTCGTCGGCGTGACGATCCGCTCGGTGAGGGCGCCCGCCACCGTGATCAGCTTGAAGGTCGAGCCGGGCTCGTACGTGTCCGTGACCGTTCTGTTTCGCTGCAAGTCGATCGGCGCGGACGGAAAACGGTTCGCGTCGTAGCCGGGCTGGACGGCCATCGCCAGGATCGCGCCGGTGCGCGGGTCGAGCACGATCGCGCTCGCGCTCTTGGCGGCCCACTTGCGCACGGTGTCGCGCAGCACCTCCTCCGCGTTCGCCTGGATGCTGTGGTCCAGGGTGAGGTACACGTCGCGACCCGGCACCTCTGGACGCTCACCCTGCACCTCGATGACCCGGCCGCTCGGATCCTTGACGACGGTCTCTTTGCCGGCGCGGCCCGCGAGCGCCCGTTCGAACTGCAGCTCGAGGCCCGACAGGCCGTTGCCGTCCGTCCCGACGAATCCGAGGACCTGCGCCGCAACCGATCCCTGCGGGTACGTGCGGTGCTCCTCGGGATAGAAGCCGAACCCGGGCAGCTTCAGGCGCTGCAGCGCGGCGGCCTGCGCCGGGTCCGCCTGACGGGCGACGTAGACGAAGCCGTGCGAACGGTCCGCGAGGATCGGGAGGAGCCGATCGGCGCTCAGCCCGAGCGTGCGTTCCACGGCCACCGCGGCGCGGCGTGGATTCGCGATCTGCTTCGGGTTCGCGTAGACCGTCGTCGCGCGCTCGCCCAGCGCGAGCTCGACGCCGCCGCGGTCGAAGATCGTCCCGCGGCCGGCGGGGATGGTGACCGATTCCCGATGCTGCGTCAGCCCAAGGCTTGACAGCGATTCGGCCCGCACCGTCTGCAGCCACGTCGCACGCACCAGCAGGCCCGCGAAGGCGAGCGCGATCGCCGCGAGAAAGAGCCTGATCCGCCGGTTGACGAGGCGGTTCACGAGGGCATCTAGTGCCGGAGAGTGAAGTAGGTCGTCTGGTCGGAAGTCGCCTGAACCCACCCGAGCCGCTTCGCCGCGAGCTTCTGGATCCGCGGAGCGGAGGCGGCACTCGATAGCTGCGACGAGAGCTGCGCGTTCTGGGCGCGCAGGTCGGCGCGCTCACGGCCGAGGCTGTCGAGCCTAATGTTCAGGCGCAGAACCGCGACGTTGGTCGCGACGACGCCCGCGAGTAGCGTCGCCACGATCCCGATCCAAAAGACCCCGCCCGTAACCCGGCGCTCGCGCTTGACTGCTCGCGGTCGCGCTCGCGGGGCGGCGACTGTCTGTTCGGCCCTGGCTGCGGCGGCCCAGGCGGCCACTAGTGGCCCTCCCGGTCGCATTGGTGGATGCCTGGGTCGCGAGCACCAAGCCAGCGGCCGCACTCGTTCGCAGCCAAGGCTTTCAGCCTTGGTAAGAACGAGGGTGGGCGCTGGCGCCGCGTGATCGCGGGCCAGGCGCCGCCGAATGTGGCCGGGAGGGCCACTAAACCTTGACTCCCACGCGCAGACGACCGGACGAGGACCTGGGATTGGCCGCGGTCTCGGCGGCACTCGGGCGGATCGCCTTCCGCGAGGTCGAGCGGAGCTCGGGCGTCTTGCCGCACACGCAGACCGGGAAGTCGGGCGGGCAGTCGCAGCCACGCTCGCGATCGCGCATGAAGCGCTTGACGATGCGGTCCTCGAGCGAATGGAAGCTGATCACCGCGAGGCGTCCGCCGGGCCGCAGCATCGCGAAAGCGGACGGCAATGCGGCCTCGAGGGAGCCGAGCTCGTCGTTGACGGCGATGCGCAGCGCCTGGAACACGCGCTTGGCGGGATGTCCTTCGCCGAAGCGCGCCGGCGCCGGAATCGCGGCCTTGATCGTCTCGACGAGGTCGCCGGTTCTTTCGAACGGCTCCTCCTTCCTGCGCCGAACGATCGCCTTCGCGATCTGCCGCGCATAGCGTTCCTCGCCGTAGCGCTTGAAGATCGTCGCGAGATCCCGTTCTGCGGCCTCGTTGACGATTCCGGCAGCGCTCACGTCGGCCCCGGGATCCATGCGCATGTCGAGCGGCGCGTCAGCCGTATACGAGAAGCCGCGTTCCGGGCGATCGATCTGCATCGAAGAGACTCCGAGGTCGAGCAAGATCGCATCTGCCTCGACACCGTTGGCGGCGAGTTGTTCGAGGACGACCGAGAAGTCGCCGCGCAAGAACCGCATCTGAACCGGCGTTCGCTTCGCGAGCCGATCGAAGTAGACACGGGCGCCCGGATCGCGATCGATCGCGATCAGTTTCCCCCTGTTCGTTTGTAGGTCGGCGACCAGCAGCGACGCATGTCCGCCGGCACCGAAGGTCGCATCCACGACGGTTTCCCCCGGCCGGACCGCGAGGAGCTCGCGCACCTCATCGGCGAGAACGGGGACGTGATCAGTCGCGCTGGTCTGCAAGGCGTTCGGCAACATCCTCCGCACTCCCTTCGACTTCTGCCAGCTCTTTGCGCCAGGCGGCGCGGTCCCAGATCTCGAGCCGGTCGTTGACACCTGCGATGACGACTTCCTTGCCCAGCTTCGCGTGCTCGATCAGCTGGGCGGGAATCATCACGCGGCCCTGTTTGTCGAGCTCGGCCTCGGACGCTCCGGAGAAGAAGTGCCTCTGGAGACGCCGGCCCCCCGGGCTGAGCGGATCCAGCGTGGACAGTCGCGAGTCGACGAGTCGATCCCAATCCGCACGACGGAAGGCGTACAGGCAGCCGTCGAGGCCGCGGGTGACGACAACACCGTCAAGGAAGGCTTCCCGGAACCTGGCCGGAAGAGTGAGACGGTTTTTGTCATCGAGAGTGTGGTCGTATGCGCCTAGGAGCATCGTTGGGGCCGTGTGGAGATTACCACTTCGCCCCACTCTAAACCACCCTCACCCACCTGTCCACTCCGGAAGGGGGATTTTTGGGCAGGGCACTAGGGAGCTAGGTCTTCGGCGCCGAGCTGCCCGGCATAGGGCCCGCGGCCGGTCATCACCGCCGCCCCGCAGCGGGCCGCGAGCACCACGGCCTCTTCGATCGCATCCCCGCGAGCCAGCGCGAAGGTGAGGCCCGCGGCGAACGAGTCGCCGGCTCCGTAGGTGTCGACGACCTGACCCGGCAGCGGGGCCGGCCGGAACGGGCCTCCGGGCTGCAACCAGCCGCCGAGCCCGCCGGCGGTCGTCACCGCCACCTTCGGCGGCGGAACGAGATCGCCTGGGCGATAGAGCTCGGCCTCGTCCTCCCCGCTTCCAACCAGTGCATCGAGCTCGATCCCGGTCTCTTGGATCGTCGGCACCTCCCTGGAGGTGGCGACCAGCACCCGGGCCGTACGGCAGTGGTGCAGCGCCTCGGCGTCGCCGCTGACGAAGAAGACGCCGTCCATCCCCGCGAGCTCGCGCCACGGGAGCCGGCTGTCCCCACCACTGGGCCGGAGCTTCTTGCTCAGGACGGTGATCGTCCGCTCGCCGGTGTCGTCCACGTACGTGAAGGCGCGCCGGGTGGGCTCGGTCTCCGGGATCGCCCGGACGTCGACGCCGAGCCGGCTCAGCTCGGCGCGGGAGCGGCGGCCAAGCTCGTCGGACCCCAGCGCCGTGAAGAACGTGCAGGAACCGGCCAGCTTCGCCAGTTGCGCCGCTGCGACGGCCCCGGCTCCCCCGGGCTCTTCCCAAGTCTCCAGGGCCTCGGCGATCTGTCCGGGAAGCGGCACGGCCGCGACCCGGACGAACTCGACCCATTCGACGTGGCCCACGACGGCGACCCTCATGGTGGGATCCTCACACCTGAGGCCCCTCCTGCGTTTCAAGATGTCGAGGATGACCTTGCCGCCCTTCGAGCGCTTCTACGAACAGCACCGCGACGAGATCTTCGGGTTTCTCGTGCGCAGGCTCGGACGCGATCGCGCCGAGGACGCGTTCCAGGAGACGTTCCTCCGCGCCCTGCGCGCGTATCCCAAGCTGCGCCACGGTGAGCATCTGCGCGCCTGGGCGTACACGATCGCGAGCCGGATCGCAGTCGACGAGCACCGCCGCCCGCGCGCCGACGCCGATCTGCCCGAGCTCGCGTCCCTCGACGGCCGGCCCGCATTTGCACAGCTCGAGCACCTCGCCGACCAGCTGCCGCCCACCGAGCGCGCCGCGGTCGTGCTGCGTTACGGCTACGACCTCGACTATTCCGACATCGGCGCCGCACTCGGATCGAACGCGACCGCCGCCCGCCAGGCGGCCTCGGCCGGCATTCGCCGGCTACGACAGAAGGAGCTTCAATGAACGCCGTCTCCCCCGATCTCGACCGCCGCTTCCGCGACGCCGCCGCGGACGAAGGCCTCCTCGACGCCGCGTACGACTTCGTCGACTCGCCCGTCGGCCCGCTGCTCGTGGCCACGAGCAAGCGCGGCGTCTGCCGGATCTCCTACGACGCGGAGCCCGAGCGCGAGCTCGACCGCCTCGCGCGCGACTTCGGCGTGCGGGTGTTGCGCTCGGCGAAGCCGATCGATGCCGCGCGCCGTGAGCTCGACGAGTACTTCGAAGGAACGCGCCGGGAGTTCGACCTACCACTCGACGTCGCTCTGCTCGCCGACTTCAACCGTCGCGTCCTGCGCGAGCTCACGCGCGTGCCCTACGGCGAGGTCGTCACCTACGGCGAGCTCGCAGCACGCTCCTCGCGGCCGCGTGCCGCTCGCGCCGTCGGGATGGTGATGAACCGCAACCCGCTGCCGATCGTCCTGCCATGCCACCGGGTGATCGGCGCGAACGGCAAGCTCACCGGCTACGCAGGTGGGCTCGAGCGCAAGGAGACGCTGCTCCGATTAGAGGGCGCGATCCTTTAAGGCCAGCGTGGCTCGCGCTGCTCGACACGCTCGGCCTCGCGCCAGTCGTCTCGCGTCGGCACGAACACGTCGATCACGACCGCACCCTCGGGCCCGACCTGGACCTCGTGCGGGACGTTGCCGTGAATCGACCACGTGTCGCCTGGACCGAGCTCGCGGCTCTCGTCACCGACGCGAAACACGAGCGAGCCGCTGAGACACATGCCGAGCTGCTCGTTCTCGTGCTGATGTTCCGGGACGTGGCTGTCGGCGTCGAGCTCGATCACGCCGAGCGTGATCTTTTCGCCGTGGACAACGCGGCCGTGCACGCCTTTCCAGATCCGTTGCAGGTCGAGCAAAGGAAGGCCGGCGAACGCGCTCATGCCTCAACCATGTCCCGGCGGTGCCAGCGGATGAACCCGCACTCGTCGCAGGAGTACGCGATCGCCTCGAGCCCTCCATCGAGGGCCATGAGGGTCGAGACGCCGTCCAGCAGAATCCACTTCGTGCCGCCGCACATCGGACACTTCCGGT
>DAINSN010000039.1:0-15535 GCA_036741295.1 Gaiellaceae bacterium | reverse complement strand
GTGACAGTTTCGTACCCGTGCCTGGCACCGGTACGTTTTCGAGGACGTGGTGGCTCATGCAGGCACCGCGGAGCTCGCGGAGTGCAGGTGCATCGCGACCGGGGCGAGCACGTCGTGCAGCGGCGACGACTCTCCGAACGGACAGCCGCCCTGCTCCACGTGCGCGATGAACTCCGCTCGGAACTTCTCGACGTAGCTCGCGACCGCGACCGCCGCCGTCTCTCCCAGCGGACACAGGCACTTGCCGTTGATGCGGTCGCACACGTCCAGCAGGAGGTCGAGCTCGGATTGCAGTGCGTCACCCGACTCGAGCCGGCGAAGGATCTGCGTCATCCAGCGTGTGCCTTCACGGCAGGGCGTGCATTTGCCGCAGGACTCGTGCTCGTAGAACTCCGAGATGCGGATACCGAGCTGCACCATGCAGCAGCGCTCGTCGAGGGCGACAACGCCGGCCGATCCCATCGCGGTGTTCAGCTTCAGCAGCGAGTTGAAGTCGTAACCGACGTCGATCTCGTCTCCCTTCAGGATCACGGTCGAAGATCCGCCGGGAATCACGGCCTTGAGCTCGTGCCCACCCGGAATGCCGCCGCCGAGGTCGTAGATCAGCTCCCGCAGGCTGGTGCCGTTCTCGATCTCGTAGTTCCCGGGGCGCTCCACATGTCCAGAGATCGAGACGACTCGAGTACCGCGCGAATCCGGCACGCCGAGCTTGGCGTATTCAGCCCCGCCCATCTCGATGATCGGCGGGAGAGTCGCCATCGTCTCGACGTTGTTCACGACGGTCGGTGACGCGTCGAGCCCCTGCACCGCCGGAAACGGCGGCTTCGTGCGCGGCTGACCGCGCTTTCCTTCGAGCGACTCCAGGAGTGCGGTCTCCTCGCCGCAGATGTAGGCGCCCGCGCCTCGATGCAGCACGATCGTCACGTCGCCGCGCAGTTCTGGACGCTCCTGCAACTCCTCCAGAGCGGAGCGCAGTACTTCGTAGGGCCCGGTGTATTCGCCGCGGATGTAGATGAAGACGCTCTTCGACTCGACGGCATGCGCGGCGATGAGGCAGCCCTCGATGAAACGGTGCGGGACGCGCGCCATGATCTCGTTGTCCTTGAAGCTGCCGGGTTCCGACTCGTCGGCGTTGACGACGAGGTAGTGCGGATTTGGGTTCTGATCCGGCTTCGGGACGAAGGACCACTTCCGTCCCGTGGGGAAGAAGGCGCCGCCGCGACCTCGAAGCTCGGATGCAATCACTTCGTCGATCACCGCGTTCGGCGACATCGCGCGCGCCTTCTGGAGTGCGCCGTAGCCGCCGATTGCCTCGTACTCGGCAAGCTTCGTCAGGTCGCGCTCGTCAGTGCCGGCCATGACGATCATCCGCTCACTCGCCACTGCGCAGCTCCTGCACGATCGCGGGCACGTCCGAGGGCTTCACGTGTGTGCGGTAGTGATGGTCGATCGAGACGACCGTCGCCCAGCCGCAGCCGCCGAGGCACTCGATGGGTCGCAGAGTGACCTCGCCGTCCTCGGTCGTCTCGCCGGCGCGGATGCCGAGCTCCTGCTCGAAGCTCTCGAGCACCTGTTGAGCGCCGACGAGCGCGCACGACACGTTCGTGCAGACCTCGACCATGTGCCGGCCGGTGGGTGCGAGCTGCAGCATGTCGTAGAAGGACCCGACGGCTTCGCAGAACGCGGGCGTCGTGCCGAGCGCGTCGGCGCATTCGCGCAGCGCCTCCGGCGACAGGTAGCCGTGCTTCTCCTGAGCGAGTCGCAGCGCCGGCAGCGTGGCCGAGCGCCAGTTCGGATACTGCGCCTTGATCTCCTGCACCTCGTCGTAGTAGGTGCTCACCGGTCGACCTCGCCCATGACGGTGTCCAGCGAGCCGACGATCGCGATCATGTCGGCGACTAACGCCTGCCGCATGCACGTCGCGGTCGCCTCGAGCGCAACGAACGACGGTGCGCGGAACTTCACGCGCCATGGCTTCGGCCCGCCGTCCGACACGAGGTAGCAGCCGAGCTCGCCGCGCGGCGATTCGATCGTCACGTACACCTCGCCCTCCGGCACGCGGAAGCCTTCCGTGACGATCTTGAAGTGGTGGATGAGTGACTCCATCGACGTGTGGAGCTCCTCGCGTGGCGGCAGCACCACCTTGCGGTCGTCGGCGATCCACGGTCCGCCCGGCATCCGGCGCAGCGCCTGCTCGACGATCTTCACGGACTCGCGCATTTCCTCCATCCGCACGCGGTAGCGCGCGTAGACGTCACCTTCCGCGTAGACGGGCACGTGGAAGTCGACCTGGTCGTACGCCAGATAGGGCTGCGCGCGGCGGAGGTCCCAGTCGACGCCCGAGCCGCGAAGCACCGGCCCGGACTGCCCGAGCGCGATCGCATCGTCTGCGGAGAGGAGGCCGATGCCCTGGGTCCGCTCGAGCCAGATCTCGCTGCGATCGACGAGCGCCTCGTAGTCGTCGACCGCCTTCGGCATCAGCTCGACGAACTTCGCGCACTCGTCCCAGAAGCCCGGCGGCACGTCCTCGGCGAGGCCGCCGACCTGGAAGTAGCGGGTGTGCATCCGAAAACCGGCGACGAGCTCGAACAGGTCGAGGATGCGGTCGCGCTCGCGGAAGCAGTACCAGAACATCGAGATCGCTCCGAGCTCGAGCGCGGCCGTCCCGAGCCAGACGAGATGCGAGTGGATTCTGTTCAGCTCCGCGAGCAACATGCGCATCCAGGTCGCGCGCGAAGGCACCTCGATCCCGAGCAGCTTCTCGACTGCCAGGACGAACACGAGCTCGTTGTTCTGGAACGACACGTAGTCGATGCGCGGCGCGTACGTGATCGCCTTCCACCAGCTCTTCTGCTCCATGTTCTTCTCAAAGCCGGTGTGGAGGTAGCCGACTACCGCGGCCAGCCCGACGACCTCTTCGCCGTGCAGGTCGACGACGAGCCGCAGCACGCCGTGCGTGGACGGATGGTTCGGTCCAAAGTTCACGGTGAGGACGTCCTCGGATGTCCTCAGGTCCTCCCGCACCTCGAGTATGGACGGGATCGGCGAGGGAATACGTGTTCCCGCGTAGATCTCCCGACGCTCGGGGGCGATCGCCACTTATTGCTCTCCGGAGAATCGGACCGGCTCGCCGCCGATCGGGTAGTCCTTGCGCAGCGGGTGGCCTTCCCAGTCGTCGTCCATGAGGATGCGGCGCTGGTTCGGGTGGCCGTCGAAGCTGATGCCCATCATGTCGAAGGCCTCACGCTCGTGCCAGTCCGCGGTCGGCCAGACGTTGACGAGGCTCGGAACGTGTTCGTCCTCGTCGACCCAGGCCTGTAGCCGCACGCGCGGCGCGCCTGCACGAACCCCGAGCAGGTGGTAGCTGACCGAGAATCGGTGCGGCTTCGGCGTTGGCAGACGCTGGTGACCCTGCGTTGCAGGCTTGTTCAGATCGCGGCCGCGGGCCGTGCCGATGTAACCGGAGACGCCCTTCGCGCCCCAACCCAGGTAGTCGGCGGCCGCGACGTCCGAGAGGAAGTTGAAGCCCAGCTCGTCGCGAAGGTGCAAGGCGGCCTCGACCAGGCGCGGCGTATCGACGACGAGCGTCGTCTCGCCGTATCGTTCCTGAACCTCCACGAGCCCGGGGACGCGGTTGTAGTTCAGGACGCGACCCCGCGCATTTCATAAGCCGGCGGGACCCCGGCCATCACCTTCTCGTGGAGCCGGACGATGCCCTCCATCAGCGCTTCCGGCCGTGGTGGACATCCCGGTACGTGCACGTCGACCGCCACGATCTTGTCCACGCCCTGAAGCGTCGTGTAGTTGTTGAACATGCCGCCGGAGCTGGCGCACGCGCCCATGGCGATCACCCATTTCGGCTCCAGCATCTGGTCGTACACCTGGCGGAGCGGTGCGGCCATCTTGTGCACCACGCGCCCGGAGACGATCAGCAGGTCGGCCTGGCGCGGCGAGGAGCGGAACGCCTCCATCCCGAACCGTGCAATGTCATAGCGCGCCGAGACGATCGACATCATCTCGATCGCGCAGCAGGCGAGCCCGAACGTGTCGGGCCACATCGACTTCGTCTGCGCCCAGGCGATCGCCTTCTCGAGCGTCGTGAGACCGACGGCCTGCTCCATTGCCGCGACTTCCTGCTCGAACACTCCCGGGCCCTTCGTCGGCCAGAGCAGCCGCTCGGACTGGAGCCCGTAGTCGCGCAGCTTCTTGCCGTCCTCTATTGCCAATCGAGCGCACCCTTTCGCCAGATGTAGACGTAGGCGATTACGAGAATCACGATGAAGAACAGGAACTCGAGGAAGCCGAACCAGGCGAGCTCATGGAGGATCACCGCGAGCGGATACAGGAACACGATCTCGATGTCGAAGACGATGAAGAGCATCGCCGTCAAGTAAAAGCTGACCGTGAAGCGCTGAACTCTCGGCGCGCCTGTCGAGACGCCGGACTCAAAAGGAAGCTCGCGCCACCGCGTGTGCTTGTGCGGGCGCGTCGCAAAGATGAACGAGAACCACATCATCGATGCGGGAATGATCAGCGCGAAAACCGCGTAGATCAGGAACGGCAGCCAGTTGTCGAGCACGCGTCCTTCCCTTGGGCGACGGGAACCTAACAGGTTCCTTCCGACGCCACGAAGCATGGCGAAAACCGCTCAACCGTGCCTGAGACGAGTGTTACAAACTGCCCCTTCCGGAGTACCCTGGGGCCGCCCACGTTGCTACGATCAGATCACGATGGAGCTCCAGGAAAGAGTCCTACCCCTGATGACCGTCACCGAGGCCGCGGCTGTGAAGATCAAGCAGCTGATCGCCGAGGAGGAGGACGTCAGCGTCCTGCGCGTCGCCATCCAGGGTGGTGGCTGCTCAGGCTTCCAGTACGGGCTGGGTTTCGACCGCGGCGCCGCCGACGGGGACCTCGAGTTCGAGATGTACGGCGTCCAGGTCGTCGTCGATCCGTTCAGCGCGCCGTACCTCAAGGGCGCTGAGATCGACTACGTCGACTCCATCCAGGCGGCCGGGTTCGCGATCAACAACCCCAATGCCAGCTCTTCCTGCGGCTGCGGCCACTCCTTCCAGGTGGAAGAAGGCGCCGAGGCCGAAGGCGCCGTCGGCGGCTGCGGCTCAGGCTGCTCCGCCTGACGCTCTAGCATCGCGGGCATGAGCGGGCCGCTCCGTGTCGCGGTCGTGGGTTCCGGCCCGGCCGGCTTCTACGCAGCCGGTGCGCTGCTCGACGCCGAGGCTCCGGTCGAGGTGGACATGATCGAGCGGCTGCCGACGCCGTGGGGTCTCGTCCGGCTCGGCGTCGCCCCCGACCATCCGAAGCTGAAGACCGTCTCGCGCGCCTTCGAGCGGGTCGCCCTGAAGCCGGGCTTTCGGTTCTTCGGCAACGTCGAGGTGGGCCGCGATCTGTCGCACGGTGACCTGACGCGGCTCTACGACGCCGTCATCTACGCCTTCGGCGCCCAAAGCGATCGCCGGCTCGGCATCCCGGGCGAGGACCTGCCCGGATCGTGGTCGGCCACCGAGCTCGTCGCCTGGTACAACGGCCACCCGGACTTCCAGGGGCTCGAGTTCGACCTGAACGTCGAGCGCGCCGTCGTGATCGGGAACGGGAATGTCGCCCTCGACGTCGCGCGCATGCTCGCGCTCACTCCCGAGGAGCTCGCGCCGACGGACACCACAGACCCGGCGATCGACGCCATCGGGTCCTCCACGATCAAGGACATCGTGGTGGTGGGACGCCGCGGCCCGGCGCAGGCCTCTTGGACGACGCAGGAGCTCAAGGAGCTCGGCGTGCTCGCCGGCGGGGACGTCCTCGTCGATCCCGCCGAGCTCGAGCTCGACGCGGCGAGCGAAGCGTCGCTCGAACACGACACGAACTCCAAGCGGAACATGGAGGTGCTGAGGGACTTCGCAACGCGCGAGCCGGCGGGCAAGCCGGTGACTGTTCGGCTTCGCTTCCTCGCCTCACCTGTTGCGCTGCACGGGGAAGAGAAGGTCGAGTCGATCGAGCTCGTGCGCAACAAGCTCGAGGAGCAGGACGGCCGGCTGGTTGCGGTGCCCACCGATGAGCGCGAGACGCTCGAGTGCGGTCTCGTCTTTCGCAGCGTCGGTTACCGCGGCGTGGGGCTGCCGGAGCTTCCCTTCGAGGAGCGGCGGGGGACGATCCGGAACGAGCTCGGCCGCGTCGTGGACGCCGACGGCAACCACGTGGCGCAGTCGTACTGCGCCGGCTGGATCAAACGCGGTCCCACGGGGATCATCGGCACGAACAAGAAGGACGCAACCGAGACGGTCGCGCAGCTGCTCGAGGACGTTCACGAAGGACGCGTCGTTCACCGGGAGGAGGTCACGGCCGATTCGGTCGAGACCCTGCTCGCGGACCGGGACGTTCGGGCGGTCATGTACCCCGGCTGGACGTCGATCGACGAGCTCGAGCGGGCCGCCGGCGAGAAACTCGGTCGGCCACGGGTGAAGCTCCGGACGTGGGACGAGCTGCTCGACGCGGCGATAGCCATCGCCGAGACGCCGACCTAGAAGAGCATCGCTTTGGCGCGGCTCTTGTAGGTATCGGTAAACGACGCTACCCTTCGGTCTGATCCGAGGACAATCAGAGGGAAGGGGAGAACCTTGAGTCAGCACATCCGGCGGCTGTTTGCCGCTGCTATTCCGCTGCTCGCAGCGTTTCTCGTGACGTCGGCCGCGGCCGCTCCGTCACCGAAGGCGACGCTGGCGGGGAGCGTTCCGTCATGGGCAAATTCATCGAGCTTCAAGAGCGCCACGCCCACGGCGGACCCCGTGAACTTCCGGGTGTATCTCGGCCTCAGCAGTGGGGCCGCCACGTTCGCGCAGTCGGTCTCGAATCCGGCCAGCGCGTCCTACGGGAAGTACCTTTCGCCGAGCCAGTTCCTGCAGCAGTTCGGCCCGTCGAATTCAGACGTGGCTGCGGTGCAGCAGTGGCTACGGAGTCAGGGCTTCACCGTCGACTACACGCCGTCGAACAACCACTACGTGGCGGCGGACGGAACTGCAGCGCAGGTGGAGACTGCGTTCGGAACGCAGCTCAACCAGTACAGCGTGAAGGGGAAGACCCTTCGCGCACCCTCGAGCGATCTGACGGTTCCTGCCTCGCTCGGCGCCACGATCGCCGGCGTGATCGGTGTCGACCAGAGCTCGGCCCTGATCCGGCCCGACATCGCTACCGAGCCGAATTCCGGCGCGTCGCCCGGCTTCCGCAACGCACGGCCGTGCTCGTCGTACTGGGGCCAGTACACGACTGCGGACACCACGGTGTCCGATCCCGTTGCAGGCTTCAGCAACGTGACGCTCCCGGATTACGCCGGCTCGTCGCGGCCGTTCGCACCCTGCGGCTACGCGGGCTCGCAGCTCCAGAGCGCCTACGGCGTTGCCAAGGCGATCTCGACCGGGACGGACGGTTCGGGCGTGACGGTCGCCGTCATTGACGCTTACGCCTCACCGACGATCGTGACGGACGCGAACACGTACTTCGGCAGGCACGGCATTCCGACGTTCAAGTCCGGCCAGTTCACGCAGGTCGTCGCTCCGGGTACTTACAACCATCCGGAGAGCCTGGCCCAAGACCCAACGGGTTGGTACGGCGAGGAGACCCTCGACGTCGAGGCTGTGCACACGATGGCTCCCGGCGCGAACGTTGTCTACGTCGGTGCGCCGAACAACTACCAGGATCTGGATGCGGCGCTGAACCACGTCGTCGCGCGGCATCTGGCGGACATCGTTACGAACTCGTACGGCTTCTCGTCCGAGTTTCTGCCGCCTGGGTACATCAAGCCGTACAACGACACGTTCATCCAGGCTGTAGCCGAAGGCATTGGCGTCTACTTCTCGTCCGGTGATAGCGGTGACGAGACGTTCGGCGGCCCCGCCAACACGGCAACGGTCGATTGGCCGGCGTCGAGCCCGTGGGTCACCGCCGTCGGCGGCACGAGTCTCGCGGTCGGCCAAAGTGACAGCTACCTGTTCGAGACAGGCTGGGGTACGAGCCGCAACCGTCTCAACTGCACGGGCTTCCTCCAACTGGTGAACGCCTGGTGTGCGAAACCCGAGCTCTATCTCTACGGCTCCGGCGGCGGCACAAGCCGTCTCTTTGCGGAGCCGTCGTACCAGCAAGGCGTCGTCCCGTCCGACCTGGCCGCGCGCTGGGGTGGCATGGGCCGCGTCGTGCCGGACATCTCGGCGGTCGGCGACCCCAACACAGGGATGCTGATCGGCCAGACGCAGGCATTCTCGAACGGCACGTACTACGACGAGTACCGGATCGGCGGCACGAGCCTTTCGTCGCCGCTGATGGCTGGGATCATGGCGGTCGGGCAGCAGTCGCGCGGCTCCACGATCGGGTTCGCGAACCCGCTCATCTACGGTCTGCCGTCGGGCGCCTTCCACGATGTCGTGACACCTGCTTCAACCGTCGCGGACGTGCGGGCGGACTACGCCAACAGTGAGAACGGCCTCGCCGGGATCCTCTATTCGATCCGGCGGATGAACGTCACCTGGACGCTGTCAACGCGCTCCGGTTATGACGACGTCACCGGCCGGGGAACGCCGAACGACTCGTTCATCTCGGCGCTCTCGAGGTAAGCGTCGGCTCTGGGAGGGGCGGCTTTGGCCGCCCCTCCTGTATTTCCTCTAGTCAGCAATGCAGCTTCGCGCTAGGCTCGCTGCTCGACTGGGGAGCAAACAGAGGGAGGGGCATATGAGAATTCGAGTGCTTGCAGGCGTGTTCGCCGCGCTTGCGTTGATCTTCGGGGCGTCGGCAGCACAGGCTGCGCCGCAGGTCGTGACGCTCGCGAACATCTCGAACGACGGGCCGGACAACAACGGCGACAACGAGGTCGACATCGCGATCAATCCGACGAACTCGGCGAACATGATCGCCGGCTGGAACGACTACGGCGTCGGCAACTCCTGCGGCGTCGGGTACAGCACGAACGGCGGCAAGACCTGGCACACGGACTGGCTGCGCGGGATGACCACAGCCGGTGGCAATCCAACCTACGACTACGGAGCCGGGGATCCGTCCGTGGGCTTCCTCAACGACGGCACCGCGATCTTCACGTGCAACGCCTGGAGCAACACGAAGCCGACCGCGATCTTCGTCACCACTTCGAAGAACGGCGGTAAAACCTGGGCTGCCGCACAGAAGGTCGCCGATGCGGCGACGAAGGCCGGCAACCTCGACCACCCGATGATGACGATCGACCACTACAAGAACCGTGCTCTGATCGCCTACACCGGGTGGAGCGGCTACCAGGCTAACTCCTACGGCCTCGTCTCCGATTCGAGCGGTACGTCGTGGTCCGGGCCCTATCGAATCGCGGCGGACTACAAGTCGAACGCGCCTGACATCTTCGACGTCTCGCTCGCGGGCGCGCCTGACGGAACGATCTACTCGACCGCCGGGGTCTGGCAGCATGTGCAGGAGTGGAGCGAGCAGGCGATCGTCGTCAGCCAGCTCCGACCGGGCGAGAACGCGTTCACGCACAGCGTCAAGGTGCGCGACCTCGTTCCGGCTCCGATCACGCTCCCGAACGAAAGCTGGCGGACGTCGATGCAAGCGTCGATCGGCGTGGACTCGAGCGGCACGGTCTACGAGCTGACCGGTGACTACGTCACGGGGTACCTGCACATGTACCTCGCGAAGTCCACCGACCACGGCGCCTCGTTCCCGACCCAACTGCAGCAGTTGCAGCTGACGAGCGGAACGCGCGACCAGGTCATGCCGTGGATGGCAGTGACGCCCGGCGGCCGCGTGGACACAGTGTTCTACGACTACGACGAGGCGACCGGCTTGATGGACGCCGTCTACGGACAGGTTGCAGCCGGCGGCTCGCAGATGTCGCAGACGATCGTGCAGAGCGGCATCGACGGCGACGCCCAGCCTCCTCGTGGCGCCGGGCACTCCCCGTTCATGGGCGACTACATCGGCATCGACTCGCTGCCGGGACTCGTCGCGATCGCCTGGACTGGTAACGGCCCAGCCTCGCAGGACGTCTTCGCGGCCACGCTCCAGCCCTAGAAGGCCGTCGGGAGGGGCGGCGCGGCCCTGCGCCGCCCCTCCCCCGGTCGGGGGACGCCGATCTCCCTCGCTTGAGGAAAATACGACCATGGAGTCGCTCGTCGTCGAGTGCCTCCGCTGCGGTAGTCACAGAAAGCTGGTTCCCAATCCGCTGCGGCAGGCCAACCCCGATTGCTTGCGCTGCGGGTACGTCGGCTGGGCTCCGGTCAACGCTCTCAGCGAGGACGAGCGCCGTGCCATGCGCGGCCGCCCGCTCGAACGTCGTCGGCTCAGAATTGCCTGAGCGCTTCTACAAGCAGCTCCGGTTCGAGCGCGTGCACGGTGTTGCCGTCTCGGCCGGTCATGGTTTCGGCGGCGAGCATCGCATTGAGAATCGCTTCCTCGGTCGCCTCGATCACCGCGCCGTAGAACGGAGTGATCTCGGAGTCCGAGAGCATCTGGAGCGGGATCACGCCGTCCGCGGCGAGATCGCGATTCCCGGTGGCGAAGGCAAAGAAGAGATCGCCGCTCGAATGGGCAGCGGTCCCGCCCATCCGGCCGACACCTAGCCCGGCCCGCTGCGCCAGCCGGTCGCACTGATGCGGCAGGAGCGGCGCATCCGTCGCGACGATGCCGATGATCGAGCCTGACTCGTCGCCACGGACCGGCCCGGGGATTCGCTCGCCGATCAGCTGTCCAACGGGAACGCCGTCGACGCGGAAGCGCTCGCGCAGGCCGTAGTTCGCCTGGACGAGGACGCCGACGACGTACCCGCTCACAGTGCGCGAGGCGGTCCCGATGCCGCCTTTGAACTCGTGGCAGACCATGCCGGTGCCGCCGCCGACGTTTCCCTCCTCGACCTCGCCGTCGTGCGCGCCCTCGAGTGCGGCGAGTGCGTGCTCTGCCGTGATGTGCTGGCCTCGGATGTCGTTGAGGAAGCCGTCGAACGTCTCGCCGACTACGGGGAGCGACCATGCATCCTCATCCGCGGAAGCAGCGGCGATCGCGTCGCGGACGACACCCACGCTGAAGGTATTCGTGATCCCGATCGGCGTCGTCAGGAGACCCGACTCGCGCACCCACTCCAGCCCGGTCAGCTCGCCGTTGCCGTTGAGCCGGTGGCAGCCGGCGAAGAGCGGTGTCTCGGGCGGGACGACCATCGTCACGCCGGTGCGCACCGAGTCGCCTTCGATCAGCGTCGTGTGACCGACGAGAACGCCGCCGACGTCCGTGATCGCATTCTTTGCGCCGGGAGTCCCGTCTCCGATCGCGATGCCTAGGTCTCGGGCGCGCATGATCGCGTCAGTAAACTCGATTCAATGGCCAAGACGGAGGCGAAGAGCGAGCTTTGGGGGCCCGAAACGAGTAAGGCGGTTGCCAATTTCCCTGTCTCGGGCGAGCCGATCCCGCGCTCCGTTGCGCACTGGCTGGGACGGATCAAGGCTGCGGCGGCGCGCGTCAACGCCGAGCTCGGGCTGCTCGACGAAGAGAAGGCCCAACGCATCGCCGAGGCCGGCGACCGGATTGCCGCAGGCGAGCTCGACGACCAGTTTCCGATCGATGTCTTCCAGACCGGTTCGGGAACCTCGTCGAACATGAATGCGAACGAGGTGATCGCTTCGCTTGCCGGTGACGGCGTGCACGCGAACGACGACGTGAACATGGGCCAGTCGTCGAACGACGTCTTCCCGTCAGCGGTGCATCTCGCCGCGCTCGACGAGATCACGAACGACCTCTTGCCCGCGTTGCACCAGCTCTCCGAGTCGCTACAGGCGAAGGCGGTGGAATTCGACGACGTCGTCAAGTCGGGACGGACGCACCTGATGGACGCGGTGCCTGTCACGCTCGGCCAGGAGTTCGGTGGCTACGCCGCTCAGGTGCGCCAGGGTCACGCGCGCGTTAGCTCGACGCTCGAGCGGTTGGGCCAGATCCCGCTCGGCGGCACCGCAGTAGGCACCGGCCTGAACACACATCCGGAGTTCGCCGAGCGGGTGCGCCGCCGTCTTTCCGACGACACGGGCCTGCAGATCTCGGCGCCTGCGGATCCCTTCGAGGCGCAGGCGGCGCGCGACTCGCTGGTCGAGACCTCGGGCGCGCTCAAAACCCTTGCCGTGTCGCTGACGAAAATCGCGAACGACCTGCGGCTGATGGGCTCCGGCCCACGCGCCGGGCTCGCCGAGATCTTCCTGCCCGAGCTGCAGAAGGGCAGCTCGATCATGCCGGGGAAGGTCAACCCCGTTATCCCCGAGGTCGTGACCCAGGTCGCGGCCCAGGTGATCGGCAACGACGCGGCAATTACCGCGGGCGGCATGCAAGGTCATTTCGAGCTGAATGTGTTCGTGCCGATGCTGGCGCGGAACCTGCTCGAGTCGATCAAGTTGCTGGCGTCGGCCTCGCGGCTGCTCGCCGGGAAGTGCGTCGACGGGGTCGAGGCAAACCGCGAGACGTGCGAGCGCTACGCGGAGCTGACGCTCTCGGCGGCGACCGCGCTCAATCCGTACATCGGCTACGACGCCGTCAGCGAGATCGTGAAGGAGGCCGCCTCGTCGGGGCGCTCACTGCGCGAGGTCGCCCGGGAGCGCGGCGTCACCGAGGACGTGCTGGACAAGGCGCTCGACTACCGTGCGATGACGAAGCCGCACGGCAGCTGACACGTTGCCCGCCAGAATCCCGCTGTTCATCCTGCTTGCCGCTGCCCTCGTGGCCGGCTGTGGCGGCGGGGGTAAACGGATCTCGGAGGCGAACCTCAGCCGCCTTGTCCTCCGGGAGCAGGACCTGCCTCCGGTCTTCTCTTCGTTCAATTTCGGGAAGCAGGCGCACCTCGACAACAGCGGGACAACGCGAGCCGACCCGGCGCGCTATGGGCGGAAGGGCGGCTGGATCGCGCGTTACAACCGTCCCGGCTCGTCGAACACACGCGGCCCACTCGTAGTCGAGTCAAGGGCCGATCTGTTTGCCGACGCCGGCGGTGCGAAGGACGATCTTGCCGCGTACCGCGTCGACTTCTCTCGCATCCCGGGGTCGGATCTGCACGTGCTCTCGCTGCCGAAGCTCGGTGACGCGGCCTTCGGCGTCACGTTCGTCCAGCCCGGCGCAAAGCCGGTGCGCTTCTTCCGAATCGCCTGGCGCGACCGGAACGTCTCGGCGTCCGTGACCGTGCAGGGCTTCGGGGCCAGGATCGCCCTCTCCGACGCGCTGGCGTTGGCCCGGAAACAGGAACGGCTGATCTCGAATAGTTGATATAGCGGCTGCGATAGACGTTGATTCGCCGTCCAGGGCGTCGTATAGTCCGCCGATCGTAGTGCGCTCGGAGGAGCCGGGCGTATGCGGAGGGGAAAGGGGAGAGCGTGAAACGACCTTCAGGAGTCGTGGTCCTGCTCGTGGCCATCTGCGGCTTCCTCGTCTTGTGGGCCGGATCCGCCTCGGCCATCTCGGATCCACCGTTTGCCGGTGACGAAGACACGACCCCACTGTCGGGGCCGCTGGACTTCAGAGATACATCCGGGGGAACGAACCTAACCGAGTGTCCGCAGGCAGGGTTGCGAAACAGCAGCCCGAAGCCACTCGACCGTCGCGCCAAGGACGAAACGGAGCGAAAGGCCGAGGGCGGTGGCGATATCCGGGTGAACCAGGACTACGCGTGCCTGCCACAGGACGAGACCGCGATCGACCAGAATCCGAAGGCTTCGAAGAATTACGTGGCCGGGGCGAACGACTACCGCCTCGGGTGGGGAACGTCGGGCTTCTATTCGACGACCGACAACGGCAACCACTGGTACGACGGGATCACGCCGTTCCCATCGTTGCCGAGCGGCGACAACCTCGACGGCGGGGGCGATCCTGTGACTGTCTTCGACCGCGACGGCGTTGTCTACTACGCACAGATCAACTTCAACCGAACGGACGACACCAGTGGTGTCTGGGTGAATCGCTCGACGAACGGCGGCTTCACCTGGACGCGTCCTTGCGTCGCGATCGGCCCGACCGGGCCAAATGAGGCGGGCGTCTGCGGCGGGGCCGGTGACGTCCGGCAACCGGGTGACGGCACCGTTGCGTTCCAGCAGGACAACAACAAGAACCTGGACGGCAGCGTGCCGGCTTACGACAAGGAGTGGCTGACTGCCGGGCCGCGGCCCGATGGAGTGAGCGCGACCTGCTTTACGCCGTTCACCCACTCGCCGAAGGCATGCAACCCAGACGTAGTCGGTTCCGACCGGCTCTACGCGACGTACTCGCTGTTTTCGTCAGCGGGCTCGGCCCAGATCTTCCTGAGCTACTCCGATGACCAGGCCCGGTCATGGTCGGCGGCGAAGTACATCGCCGGCTCCGGAGCGTTCTGCTTCTTCTTCGGAGGGAACTGCCGGGATAGCCAGGGCTCACAGCCGACGGTCAACCCGACTACCGGCCAGCTCTGGGTGGGATTCATCAACGGCGACACGTTCGACGAGGATCAGTACCTCGTGGTCACGTCGACGGACGGGGGCAACACGTTCTCTGCGCCTTCGCGAGTCGACACGCTCTATGACGTCAACGAGCCGCGCGGCGTGAACGGTCGCACGGATTGCACCGCTCGCGGTCAGGGATCGACGCGTGCGGTACCGACGAACAGCTGCTTCCGATTCGACCCGATCTTCAACTCGATCGTGGCGGACAAGCGGGGCGGTGCGTTCGCGGACGACGTCTACGTCGTGGTTGCCGACAACCGCAACGGGACGATTCGCGACTCCAACAACGACGTGTTCTTCTACAAGTCGACTGATGGTGGCAGCACGTGGATCGGGCCGACCCGTGTCAACGACGATCGGTCTCAGACTCCGACGAATCGTGACTGCGGACGAAATCCGCAGAGCATCGGCGGGAACTCGGCGGGCTGTGCCGAGCAGAACTGGGGCGCGGATCAGTTCTTCCCGTTCGTCACGATCAACAAGCAGGGAGACCTGAACGTTTCCTTCCACGATCGGCGACTCGACACCGACTCGCCGATCGGCTCGGGTGCCTGGCCGGCGTCGAAGACCGAGGTGGGCAACTACCTCGTCTGGTACTGGGGTGCGCAATGCTCGATCACCCAGACGGCTACCGTGCACCAGACGACAACCGGCCCGGTTCCTGCGGCTGCCAAGCAGTGTGTGGCACCGGAGGCTGTGGTGAACCCGACGGTCGCGACCGGCTTCGACCCTGGCGCCGGACCCGTTCCGGGTAACGGCCAGGACTCGTCGACGCTGCCGTTCAAGAACTTCCAAATCTCGGACGTGGGTTCCAACTTCGATTACTCGTTCCGGGCTGGAATATTCGCGGGCGACTACAGCGGCAACACGAGCGGGCCTACCGTGACCGGTGACGACAACGAGGGCGGCGGCCTGACCGCGGCCTTCTGGACCGACGCTCGGAACGGTCGCGGCTCGGGTACGCCGACCTCGACCCAGCCGGGTCGCAACCCGGTCTGCGAGCAGTCAGATGTGTTCTTCGACCGCTACAGCTCGAAGGGCGGCGGCCGGAAGCACGACGA
>DAINSN010000038.1:2894-15562 GCA_036741295.1 Gaiellaceae bacterium | reverse complement strand
CTTCGGTCACGGGGGTCAGACTATAGCCTCCACCGGCTGTGCTTACACGTGTTTTGCACCTGTCCGACCTCCATTACGGCGCAGGCGACGACAAGGCGATCGAGCGGGGCGCACCGGTCCTGATCGACCGGTTTCAGCCCGAGCTCGTGATCGCGAGCGGCGATCTCAGCCACCGAGGCCTGCCGGATCAACTGGCCGATTCAGCTCGCTTCCTCCGGAGCCTCGGCCGCCCCGTCCTGTCGATACCGGGCAATCACGACATTCCCTATACGTTCCCTGCACGCTTCACGCGCTCGTTCCGCGCCTTCGAGGACGAATGGGAGACGACCGAGCCGACGTATTCCTCCCCATCGCTCCACGTGATCGGGCTCAACTCAGTGCGGCCGTGGCGCCACCAGTCTGGGGGCATCCGGACGCGTCAGCTCGAGCACGCCGAAGAGCGCCTGAGAGCCGCCGCGCCGGATGCCTACAGCATCGTCGTGCTGCACCACCATCTGATCGGGGCGCCGTGGCGCTCGCGCAAGAAGCCGGTCGCTCGGCGCAATCACGTCCTCGGCTCGCTCGTGGGAGCCGGCGCCGATCTCATCCTGGCGGGCCACATCCACCAGGCCGCGATCAGCGAGAGGCATGAGTTCGAGATCGCGCGCGGCGGAGAGCGCGGCGTGGTCGTTTCGGTCGCACCGGGCCTCGGCCAACCGCGACCAAAGAGGCAAGGCGAAGCGCGCGGCGTCCACCTTTATGAGGTCCAGGACAAGTGTCTACGGATCGAGACCTACGTCTGGCGCGACACGGATTGGGCCCTCACGGCCGAGCGGAGGTTCCCGCGCGGCCGTGAGGCCCTCGAGTCCGAGCCGGCTTAGACCCGGGCTGGACGGGCGCCGCGCTTCCCGAAAGCTCGTCCCACGAGCGCTACGAGGATGACTGCGACGATGACACCGATGATGAACGCGAGCCATCCGCCCGAGATTGCGGCCGCGATGATCATCGAGACGATTCCGATGGCGATGGTGAGCAGCCAGCCCATCGGGTCAACCCCGGGATGGAACAGCCGGCCGAGCGCGCCCACGATCGCTCCTACGATGATGAACCAGATGAAGTGCATGGCGGCTGGATTCCCGCCACCACCGGGAGCAAACGTCTAGACGCCGCCCTGCAGCTGCGCCTTCTTCGCCTCGAACTCCTCGTCGGTGAGGATCCCGGCGTCGTGGAGGTCGCTGAGCTTCCGGAGGTTCGAGTCGGCTGCGCTCTCGGCATGCGCGCCCTGTGCCTGCCCCTGCGCTTGCCGCATCAGGTCCTCCATCTTGTGACGCCGGTCCTGGAACTTGTCGATGCCGATGCCACGTTCCGGAAACTTGAGGGCGTCCGGGCCTGTGAGCGGGCGCTTCTGGACGAAACGCCGGTACGCGACCACGAGCAGCACGGCACCCAGAAAGGACAAGAGCCCGATCGCCTGGGTTCCCCTCCCCCAGATTGCGATCGCGATCGCTCCGCCGACCGCAGAGCCCACCAGGCCGATCGCCACCGTGAGCCAGACCGGCATCGGATCGGGCCCCGGCACGGCCAGCCTCGCCAGCCCGCCTGTGATGAAGCCGAAGATCATGATCAGGATGATCGAGCCGAGCACGCGCGCAGAAGTCTAGTGCGCGTGCTGGCTAGGCCGAAGCCGGGGCTCGGGCCGCCGCAATCAGCTCGCGGCGGAGCTCCTTGATCTCGTCACGAAGCTTGGCGGCATACTCGAACCGGAGCTCCTCCGCCGCCGTGAACATCTCCTCCTCGAGCTCGATAACGAGCTTCTCGAGGTCGCTCGGGGTCAGCCCTTCGAGGTCCTTGCGGCCCCGACGGCGCTTCGAGCTGGGAACAGTAGGCGAGTCGAGTGTCAGGAACTCCGCGATGTCGGACACTCCCTTGACGATCGATTCCGGCGTGATTCCGTGCTCCTCGTTGTAGGCCAGCTGCACCGCGCGCCGGCGGTTCGTCTCGCCCAGCGCGCCTTCGATCGCTTCCGTGCGTTTGTCGGCGTACATCAGCACCTTGCCGTTGATGTGGCGCGCAGCGCGGCCGATCGTCTGGATCAGAGCAGTCTTGCCGCGCAGGAAGCCCTCCTTGTCGGCATCGAGGATCGCGACCAGCGACACCTCCGGGAGGTCGAGCCCTTCCCGCAAGAGGTTCACGCCGACGAGCACGTCGTAGTCGCCGAGCCTTAGCTCCCGGATGATCTGAATCCGCTCGAGCGTGTCGATCTCCGAGTGGAGATAGCGCGCCTTGACGCCGGACTCGAGGAGATAGTCCGTCAGGTCTTCGGCCATCTTCTTCGTCAGCGTCGTGACCAGCACGCGCTCTCCGACCTCCTCGCGACGCCGGATCTCGTTCAGCAGATCGTCGATCTGGTTGTGCGTCGCGCGCAGCTCAACCTCAGGATCGACGACACCGGTCGGCCTGATCAACTGCTCGGCCACGCGCGTGGCATGGCGCCCCTCGAACGGCCCCGGCGTCGCAGAGACGAACACGAGCTGCGGCACCTTCTCGAGGAACTCGTCGAAGCGAAGCGGCCGGTTGTCGAGCGCCGACGGCAGCCGGAACCCGTAATCCACGAGTGTCTGCTTGCGGGAGCGGTCGCCTTCGTGCATGCCGCCGATCTGAGGGATGGTCTGGTGCGACTCGTCGACGAAGACGACGAAGTCCTTCGGGAAGTAGTCGAGCAGCGTGAATGGGTGCGTTCCCGGAGCGCGACCCTCGAGGATGCGCGAGTAGTTCTCGATCCCGTTGCAGAAGCCGAGCTCCTTCATCATCTCGAGGTCGTACTCCGTGCGCTGGCGCAGCCGGTGCGCCTCGAGCATCTTCCCTTCGATCTCCAGCCGCTTGACGCTCTCTTCCAGCTCGTGCCTGATTTCGGAAACCGCCCGCTCGATCGTCGGCCGCGACGTCACGTACTCGGTGGCCGGCCAGATCGCGATGTTGTCGAGCTTCGCGTAGATCTCACCCGTAACCGGGTCGAAGTGGCTGATCTGCTCGACCTCGTCGCCGAAGAAGGAGATCCTGTAGGCGGTCTCCTGGTTCGCGGGCTGCACCTCGACGACGTCGCCCTTCACCCGGAAGCGCCCACGGCCGAGCACGGCGTCGTTGCGAACGTACTGCGAGTCGATGAGCTTCCGCAGCATCAGATCGCGGTCGTGCTCTTCTCCCACCTCGAGGATGATCACGCGCTCGCGCCACTCCTCGGGCGAGCCGAGGCCGTAGATGCAAGAGACGGATGCGACCACGATGACGTCACGTCGCGTGAAGAGCGCCGACGTCGCCGCGAGCCTGAGCCGCGCGATGTCGTCGTTCTGGGAGGAGTCCTTCTCGATGTAGAGGTCGGCCTGTGGGACGTAGGCCTCGGGCTGGTAATAGTCGTAGTAGGAGACGAAGTACTCGACCGCATTCTCCGGGAAGAACTCCCGGAACTCGTTGCAGAGCTGCGCCGCCAGCGTCTTGTTGTGGGCGATCACCAAAGCAGGGCGGCCGACCTTCTCGATCGTCCAGGCCATCGTCGCCGTCTTGCCGGTGCCGGTGGCCCCGAGCAACGTCTGGTACCGGTCGCCGGCCTCCAGCCCTTCGGCCAGAGTCGCGATCGCCGTCGGCTGGTCGCCGGTCGGACGATAGGCAGCGGTCGTTTTGAACTCGGGCACCCGCTCAGGGTACCGATGGCCATGGCCGCTATAGCCGCCTAGAGAATGGTCTCCAGGAGGCTAATCCAGTCCGCGGGATCGACCCGTCCGCGGTCCTTTCCAGGCCCGCCGTCAACATCGTCACGCTTACCGTCGCGCGCGAGGAAGAAGTCGTCTCCTGCAGCGCCGAGCAACGAGTCGACGCCCTTGCCGCCTTCGATGCGGTCGGCTCCTGCGCCGCCGTCGAGGATGTCGTTGCCGGCGAGCCCGCTGATCGTGTCGTTGCCCCCGAGGCCGCAGATGTTGTCGTCGCCGGGAGTGCCTCGAAGGACGTCCGCCCGGCTCGTGCCGACGATCGTGCAGCGCTCTCCGGTCGACGTGAATGCCCTGCGGACGCCCGTCAGCCGCCTGATCCCGTTTCCATCCGTCCCGGCGACGTAGATCTGCCTCGTCTCGTCGAGCGTACTGCTGAACGCGATGGTTCGCCCGTCCGGCGCCCAGGCCGGTGCGTGTTCGGACGACTGCGGATCGCCCACCAGGAAACGCTGGTCGCTGCCGTCGGCGTTCATGATGTACACGTCCTCCGAATCGAGCATGTAAGTCCTGAAGAGAATTCGTTTACCGTCCGGCGACCACGCGGGCGATGTGTCGTTGCCGGTGATGGTGAGACGCACCCGTCCGGTCCCGTCGCGCGAGACGACGTCGACATAGGAGTCATCGAGTCCTCCCTCGAATGCGATCTTCGAGCCGTCCGGCGACCAGGAGGGGTGAAGGTCGTACTCCTGGTCGGCAAAGAGACGATGCTGATCGCCGCCGTCGGCATCCATGACCCAGATCTGACCCCTCTCGCCGATGCGCGTGCTCTCGAACGCGATTGATTTCCCGTCCGGCGACCAGTCAGGTTCTCCGTCTTCGGCCTCGTCGCTGGTGAGTCTGGTGACTCCAGTTCCGTCTGCGTTCATGACGTAGATGTCGAAGCTGTCGTTCCGGTAGGCCGTGAACGCGATTCGACGCCCGTCGGGGGACCAGTCGGGGTCATAGTCGTCACCGTCGGCCCGGAGGAGAACGTGCTGCCGGGACCCATCCGCATTCATGACGTAGATGTCGCGGCCCGAGTCTCCGTCGGAGCGGCTGAAGACGATCTTCCGGCCGTCGGGTGACCAGTCGGGCGACTCGCTGGTCGGAATCGAGGCGTTGTTACCGCAGCCACAGTGTCCCGGTTTTGCGCCTGCGGCCGGAAGGAGAATGAGCGCCGCGAGGGTCGCGGCGGCGATGACGAGTCGATACTTCATGGTCGCTCGCCAGGATCGCCAAGGCGTCTAACCAGCCTCTAATCAGGTTTGAAGTCGAGTTCTGCTGTACAAGGAGGTCTCGTGGCCACCATCACGGAACGACCAGTCGACCAGGCGCGGCCGTACCAGGCGTACGCGACCATCATGGGTGTCTTCGCGGGCGGCCTGGCGCTTGCGGGCGGCGCGGCGCGCCTGCTCGGACGCGATCCGCGCGACCAGACCTGGCTCGACCTGGCGACACTCTCCGCGGCCACCTTCAAGGCGGCACGAACGATTGCCCGCGACGACGTGACGAGTTTCATCCGCGAGCCGTTCGTCGAGGGCGACCCCCGCGATCACGAGCACGAGCGTCCTGTCCAGACAGGAGGCATCGAGCAGGCCCTCGGCGAGCTCGTGACCTGCAGCCGCTGCGTAGGCATCTGGGCGGCCGCCGCCCTCGCGACGACACAGGTGCTTGCACCGCGCGTCGGACGCCTCCTGACATGGACGCTCGCAGGCGCAGCGATCAACGACTTCCTGCAGGCCGGGTTTGCCGCGCTGACCGGCAAGGCCAACGAGCTCGAGCGCTAGCGCGAACGCAGCCGGCGGTTCGCGAGCAGGAGCAGCTCGTCGATCCCGCCGCAGATGTCACAGCGATACACGCGAATCGTGCCGTCTTTGCTCGCCGTGACTATCGTCCGTCCGTCGGGCCCTCCGAACCCGGCTCCGATCAGGGGTCGCGAGTGGCCGTGAAGCAGAAGCAGTCGCGGCGCGGCCGGCACGGAGCCGACTCCTGCAGTGCTCGGGCCCGCGGTCACGACCCAGCGGCCGTCTGGGCTGAAGGCGGCTCCGTGGAGCGGCCCGAAGTGCCACCGGATGGGTTGCACCAGAGCCCCGGTTCGCGCGTTCCAGATTCGTGCCTCGTGGTCCAAGCTTGCGGTGAGCAACAGGCCCTCGTTCGCTGAGAACGTCACGGTGGTGATCGCGGCCTTGTGACCCGAGAACGTATGCAGAATCCGTCCCGAGCTCAGCTCCCACAGTCGAGCTACGCCTTTGCTGTCGCCGGCGGCAAGAAGGGCCCCGTCGGGACTGAAGCCGAGCGCAGTTACGGCGGCGCCCTTTTCGCGCAGAACCCTTGTAGGCCCACCGTCTCCCTGAATCGTGATCGAGCCGTCGCTTTTTCCACGCGCAACTCTCTTCGTACGGCCGGAAACGGCGAGGCTGAGCGTGGGCCGCGTTGCCGCGATGGGCCCGTGAGGTCCGAACGCAACGGCGGTGACCGGCCCGTGGACCCGCACCAATCTGAGAACACGTCGCCGCCCGACCGAACGCACCCGTGCTACTCCGTGGGCGTCGCCAACGATGACGCGCATGCCGTCGGAGCTCAGGGCGAAGGAGGTGAGTGACGTTTGGCGAGCGACCAGCAGAAGATCTGGCTCCGTCCCGGAAGCCCAGAGTCGTGCGGTCCCGTCATCGCTCGAGGTGAGAACCGAGCGACCGTCGGGGCTAAATACGACTGAATTGATCGCGCCGGTATGCCCGAGCAGGACTTCGACGGGCTTACCGCTCGTCAATCCCGTACGCGCTTTCGTGTCCCGGCTTCCGGTGGCAATCGACCTGCCCGTGGGATTGAAAGCGATCTGGGTCGTGGCGTTCAAATGGGCGAACATGATTCCGGTCTGGAATCCGGTCCGCGCTTCCCAGATCCGCGCCGTGCCATCCGCGACCGCTGCCGCGACGAGGATTCCGTTAGGACTGAAGACGGCGTCGACGATCGAACTGCCCGGTTCCGGACCGCGCAGGATTCGGATCAGCCGATTGGTCACAGTCGACCAGACGCGCACGACGCCTTCGTGGCTGCAGGTGAGGAACGACGACCCATTGGGACTGAAGGAGGCGCAGTGGACGAGCCCCTTGTGGTCGAGTCGTTTCACGAGCAGGCCCGTCAGGAGGGAGTACATCCGCGCGAAACGATCCTGCCCAAACGTCACCAGCAGTCCCCCTCCCGGACTGACCGCACCCCCTTTCGGTAGAGCCTTGCCGTCGGCCGGGATCGTCCGAAGCAATTTCCCGTCCTTCGTACGCCAGAGTCGGATTACTCGCCGCGCGATCGTCAGCACACGCTGTGAATGGCTCGCGAAGAACGCGGTGGTGACGGGACCTCCGGCCTCGAGCCGCCGCAGCGGAGAGTCATCCGCCCCCCAGATTCGCGCCGTACCGTCCCGGCCGGCCGTCAAGATCAGTCGTCCGTCGCCGCTATAGGTTGCGGCCGTCACCGGGGCTCCCTGATCGAGGATCCGCTCCGGAGTGCTGGAGCCGACGCGGTATACGCGGACCTTTCCATCCTTCGAGCCGGTGAGGACATGTCCGCCCACGGGGTCGAACCGTGCGATGCGGACGGGGCCATCCGCTCGAAGCACCGTGCGTTGGCGAGCGGCCAAGAGGGCATCGCGTAGCACATCTTCCTCGTGCGCGCCGCGTTCAAGCTGAGCTGCCTGCATTGCGAGCTTGATGCTTCTCTGCGGATCCACGTCCAGGAAGCTGTTCGCGGCAGCCGCGAGCTCGCGCGCGTGCGCACGCTGCGCCTGGGCACGTGAGTGGCTCCGCTCAACGAGCGCAAAGACGGCGATCGCCGCCACCAGGACGAGACCGACCAGCGCCGCAGTCGCCACGCCGAACGCGCGACGACGACGCCGCTCAGCGTCGTGAATCGATCGCTCCGCGCGATAACGCGTCCCCCACGCAGCGACGGCGTCCGACAGCACATCGTGGTAGATCTCGTATCGAGTCCCCGCGCCGTTTTCGGCGCTCGCGCGGACGATTCGCTCGGCGGCGAGTTGCCGCAGGACGTCAGCGGCCTCTTGCTCTTCGATCTCGGCATAGCCGGCGAGATCGCGGGTCCGGTGCGCGATCTTTGATCCGGAAGGCGTGACGAGGAAGTTGTACATCGCTGCCGCGGCGTCCTTCTGCCGGGGCGATAGCTCGGCCATTGCGTGCTCCAGGTGGTCCTCGACGATCTGCGTCGCACCCCCGAGCTCGGCCAGCGTCTCTCGCCGGAGCACCTTCGAGCCGCGACCCACCTCCACTTCCCACAGCCTGCTCATCACGAGCTGCAGATAAGGCGCCTCGATGCGATCGGCGTCGGTTGGCGTCGTCACGACGCCGCGACCCACCGCGCCGAGTTCGACTCGTCCGGCCGCAACCTCGTCGAGAACAGCCACGACGAGGTCCGCGTCCACCTCGACCCTGCGTTCGTCAGGAACGAGCTCGTTGAAACGTTGCAAGGGACCGCGTATCGCCGCCTCCCCGGCAGCACGGTCGAGATTCTCCAACCTCAGCCGGTTCGACAAGAGATTGGGAATCACCGCCTTGAAGGCGTCGAGCAAGGCGAGGGCGTCTTCGCGGATTCCGATCAGCAAGTTCACACGCAGGTCCGGCCGGCGAATCACCTCGGCCAGCTGCTGGACGAAGGTGCGATCCGCCTCGTGGTAGAGGAAGAACTCCTCGAATTGATCGAGCATCAGATAGATGTCGCGCCCCGTCCGCGGTGCCAGATCCGCGAGCGCTTCGCCGGGATCGCCGATCCAGGACGAGTGCATGCGGACGTCGACACCGGCCTCCTGCCGGAGCTTGTACGCGACACCGGCTCGAAGCACGGACGTCTTGCCGACGCCGGTCGGCCCGAACAGAACGGTCAGGCGCGAGGCCATCAGGTTCGCGGCGATCACCTGGCTGTCCCGGTCGCGCCCGAAGAAGAACAACGCGTCGACGGCGGAGTCTTCGAACGCCGCCAAGCCCTTGTACGGCGAGGAGGGAGCCTCCACCGCGCTCATGCCGTCGCCTCGGCCAGCTCGATGCCCGCGTACCGAGCCAGGATGCCCGCGTATTGCTCGAGTGGAAGCTCGTGCACTTCGACATCGCGCCGCCTCCAGAATTCCCGCTCGAGCGGCATCGGCTGTGGTTGCACCGCCCACGAGCGATAACTCAGAGGCTGATCGCTCCAGAGTCGGTTGAGAATCACGCGGAGATTCCAGTCCGCCATCGTGTAACCGAGGAAGAGAAAGTGGCTGCGCCTGAGCTTGGCGGCCAACGACACGGGCACGGCGCCGGTGAGATCCGTCTGAGCGAGATAGTCGATGTAGTCGTCCTCGGTGACGACGAAGCTCTCCCACTCACGCTCCGGCCCGCGGTCGACTTGTCCGTGGAGCTTGAGGATGACCGTGCGCCGCTCGAGTGAGAGCTCGGTGGCGTAGGTGTTCGGGAGATCGATGAGCCGGCCACCTCCGTCGGGAGTGATGTGGCAGAACTTGCCTCGAGCAGGGCCGGTCGCAATGTAGGAGACGACGTCGAATTCTTCACCCGCTTCGAGGAACGCGGCCTCGAGCGCGAGGTCGTAGCTCGTCGTCACGATCAGTTGGTGCGGCACACCACGCTCGCGCAAGACCGGCGGGATCGAGGCGAAGAATCGGTGAACAGCCGTCGGCGGAACGTCCGCGTCGAGGAGCGCGTGCAATTCGTCGTAGAGCGGCCCTGACCCCTTCATCACCGACACGTACTGCGCGACACGCGGAAGCCCCGCTCCGTCCTCCAGGTAGTCGAAGCGTTCAGCGAGCCTGCCGGCCAGCTCCCCCACGTCTGCGCCGAGAACGGCAACCAGCCGCCCGTCGAGCAAGACCCGGAGGACCTCGTCGAAGTGATCCTCTGCCGGAGGTGCGGCATCGGGAGCGCGCAGCCCTGCGTCCTGTCGCAGGATCTCGCCGTGCAGCTGCTGGAGATCGCGACCCGGCTCGATCCCGAGCTGGTCGACGAGCGTACGGCGCGCGTCCTGGTAGACACCGAGGGCCTCCGCCTGACGTCCAGAGCGATACAGAGCAAGCATCAGATGGGCGCGAAGACGTTCCCGGGTGGGATGGCGATCGACAAGCGCCTCGACCTCGCCGACGATCTCGGCATGGCGGCCGGCCTCGAGGTCGGCGTCGATCCTCTCTTCGACCACCGCAAGCCGCTCCTCCTTCAGCCGTGCAATCTCGGGTTGGGCGAAGGGCTCGAATTCGAAGTCGGCCAGCGGAGCGCCGCGCCAGAGGTCGAGCCCTTCCCGCATCAGGGCTGAGCGCTGCGCGGAGTCCGTCGCCGCGCGGGCCGTCGCGACAAGCTGACGAAAGCGCGTCAGATCGACCTGCTCGGGCCCGATTGCCAGCGCATATCCGGGTGGCTTCGTCACGAGCACGTCTGCACCGAGCGTCTTTCGAAGTTGTGAGATGAAGTTCTGGAGGGAGGTGGCCGCAGTGCGAGGCGGCTGCTCCGCCCAGAGCGCGTCGATCAGACGGTCCGTCGAGACCGCCTTCGGAGCCTCGAGCAGAAGGAGCGCCAGGACCGCGCGCTGCTTCAGCCCGCCGAGCAGGAGCGGGCCCGTCTCGTCGACGACCTCCAGGGGCCCGAGGATCCGAAAGTCAGGCATGTGAGGTTTGTAACACGGTCCTTTCCTCCTGAACAGCGACACGCCGACGAGGCCCAGCCGGCCCAGCCGCACTCTCACGGCCAGAGCTAATCCGCCGCTAATCGGAGCGTTAGCGGAGCGTTAGCCCGCGCTGAGTGAGCCATTGCGCCCCCCTTCGACGGTGGCCGCATGGCTACTCCACTCCTCATCTCAACGCGCAGCGCGCTCACGCGCGTCTGCCTCCCGCTCCTGCTGCTCGTCTCGGCGCTTGCACCGGCCGCCGCGAGCGCGACGGGTGCGGCGGTCACGGACATCTCCCTGACGAACGGCGGCCGTCCCTTCTCGGGGGACAACCGCCTGCTCACCACGATCAGTCCCAACGGCGACGGCATCCGCGACCGGGCGACGATCCATTTCCGGCTCAGCGCACCGGCCGTGGTGCACTTCGAGATCGCTGCGGTCGACCCTCGGAGGCCGAAGCCGGTCGAAACGCGGACGATCCACCTCGGCGCCGGACAACACTCCATCGTGTGGGCGCCTTCGCGCGCGACCGAGCCCCGCACCTACCTGGCGCTCTTGCACGTGGGTGGAGTGACCTACGGCGCTCTACGCTACGCGCAGGCCGGAAGACTCGTCACACCGGTCATCCGTGTTCGGGGCGTCGACGCATCGTTCTCCCAGGAGAGCTATGTCCCGAGGAGCACGGCGCGCCTGACGGTCTCCACGGACGCCCGCTCCCTACGGCTCGATGTTCTGCGGTCGGGCCCTGGCCATGATCCACGCCTCACGAACTTCGACGTCTTCGGTCCCGTGATGGACGAGCCGATCACCGTGCCGTGGAACCACCCGAACTCGCCACACTCGATCAACGTGTCGATCGGGAACTGGCCAAGCGGTGTGTACTTCCTTCGCCTGACGGCTGACGATGGCCGGGTCGGTTATGCACCCCTGATCGTCCGCCCGACACAGCTCGGAGAGCATCGGGTGGCCGTTGTCATGCCGACGTTCACTTGGCAGGCGTACAACTTCGAGGACGAGAACGGCGACGGCTGGGGCGACACCTGGTACGCATCTTGGGACGAGCGCGCAACCGTGCGCCTCGGCCGGCACTACGTCGGTCGTGGCATTCCCCCGCACTTCCGTCAGTACGACCTGAACTTCCTGCACTGGCTGACATGGCGGAACCGCGGCGTCGACTACCTCGCCGACAGTGACATCGCCTCCGGTGCGAGTGCTGCAACACTCGCGCAGGCGTACGACCTGATCATCTTTCCCGGCCATCACGAGTACGTCACTCCGCGTGAGTTCCGAGTCATGCACGGCTACCGCAATCTGGGCGGCAATCTCGCCTACCTCTCCGCGAACAACTTCTATTGGCACACCGTGCGTCATGGCGATCGTCTGCAGCGCACCGCGACGTTCCGGTCGCTGGGAGAGCCGGAGGAGGCGCTGATGGGCGCCCAGTACCGTGCCAACAACGGCGGCCAGCACCAGAAGCCGTGGGTCGTTGTCCACGCCGAGGTCGCGCCGTGGCTCTTCGTCGGTACCGGGCTCCACAACGGCTCGAGTTTCGGACGGGGAGGCGTCGAGATCGACGAGATCGGCTCGGCAGCCCCTCCCGGGACGAAGATGATCGCGACGATTCCCCACGTCATCGGCAATCACAGTGCCCAGATGAGCTTCTACGAGCAGGGCGGAGCAAAGGTGTTCTCCGCCGGTGCTTTCACGCTCGCCGGACAGGCCACGTCCCCCGAAGTCAGTCCTCTGCTGGACAACCTCTGGCGCTACATGACGAAGCCGTGAGCCGCCTGGCGACCGGCGAGGTTGGCGGCTGGTTAGAGGCGAGGCCGACCCTGGGAGCATGGCCACCGCCAGGAATCTCCCCCGCACTCTGCTGGTTGCTTCGCTCCTCGGCCTCGTCTACGTCTTGGTGGCCGGAAGCAGCCCCCGGCCAGGCGCGGGCGAAGAACCCGACGGCCGGGCGGAGCGACTGCTGCCCACCAACCGACCGACGGTCGAGGCTGCCTTCCCGAGAGAGAGTTACGCCCCGGGAAACGTGGCCCGGCTCGTGTTCTGGACTCGGGGCGCCCAGGTGTCCCTTCAGGTCTTCCGCGCAGGAACTGAGGACACTCCCGTCCGCCCCCAGGACGCCATGCTCGGAACCGCCGTCACGTCCGCTCGGCTCATCGGAACCGTTTCGCCGGGACGCGCAATCCAGATTCGGATCGGCGAGTGGCCGAGCGGGCTCTACTTCGCCAAGCTCCTCGCACGAGGCGGCAAGGTCGGCTACGCACCCTTCGTTCTCCGTCCGCG
>DAINSN010000038.1:0-2794 GCA_036741295.1 Gaiellaceae bacterium | reverse complement strand
GACCTCGACGCTTCGTCGACGACCGGACGCGGGCTCGCAGCGGCCTACGACCTGATCGTCTTTCCGGGTCACCACGAATACGTGACCCTGCATGAGTTCGACGTCGTGACCGGCTTTCGGAACCGCGGCGGCAGCCTCATGTTCCTGTCGGCCAACAACTTCTTCTACCGGACGGTCAAGCGCGGCAATGTCATGACTCGCACCGGTCGTTGGCGACTGGCAGGCCGCCCGGAGGCCGCGCTCATCGGCGTCCAGTACTTCGGCAACGACGCTGGGCGGCATCAAGCGCCGTGGACTGTCCGTAGCACTCCCGCGGGGCAGTGGATCTTCGCCGGCACGAACCTGCATCCCGGTTCGCGCTTCGCCAGGGGCGGCATCGAGGCCGACGCGACCACTTCGAGCTCGCCGCGCGGAACCCAGGTGATCGGCGCGATCCCGAACATCTTCGGGGACGGCCGCGACGCAGAGATGTCGTACTACGAGTTGCCGAACGGCGCGAAGGTCTTCGCCGCGGGAGCGTTCACCCTCGCGGGGAGGGTGTGGATGCCGGGCGTCGCACAGATGCTGGAGAATCTGTGGACGCGACTCGCCGACGAGGAGGCCACGCCGGGGCCCATTGGCAACGTCGCCCCTCCAGGCTAACCTTGGCCGGCTGTCTCTCGTCTAACGACCCGTGCGCCTTCGAATCCTCGTTTTAACCTGTGGTCTGGCCCTGTGCGCGAGCGCGACGGCGTCGGCCTACCCGTGGCCGCTCAAGCCTTTCAACAAGCAGCACCCGATCCGGGCGAACTTTGGCGATCCGCGCACGCGCTTCCTCAACACGATGCTCACGGACGGCCTGCAGGGGCCGGGCACCTTCCTCTTCCACAACGGCATCGACATCGCCGCCCCGGAAGGAACGCCCGTCTATCCCGTCATCTCAGGGAAGGTGCGCTACATCGACGACGCGGCCGTTTCGGTGAAAACCAAAGGTCGCGGTGTCTTCCAGTACTTCCATCTCGCTATCACGGTCCCGAACGGCCAGCACGTCATTGCCGGACGCACCGTCCTCGGGTATGTGATGCACGCCTACGACCACGTCCATCTGTCTGAGATTCGCGGCGGCCGCGTCTGGAATCCCCTCGCAAGAGGTGGCATCGCCCCTTATCGCGACCGCACGGTCCCGCAGGTGCGCGCCATCAATGTGCGCCCTGCCGGGTCGCTGGTGCCGTTCGATTCCTCGACCGTGTGCGGCACCGTCTCGCTCGTGGCCGCCGCGGACGACGCCGCACCGATGGCGGTCCCGGGAGTGTTCGGGGGCTTTCCACTCTCCCCGGCGTTGTTGACCTGGTCACTCGCCAAGGTGGGCGGCAACACCTACGTGCATGACGTCCCGGCAGCCGATTTCCGCACGACGCTGCCGCTCTCGAGGGGTTTCTGGAACGTCTATGCGCGCGGCAGCTACCAGAATGCGCCGAGGTTCTCGAACCGCCAGTACTTCATGCCGGGACGGTTCCTCTACAGCCTCGCCGGCTCCATCGATACGCGCTCGTACCCGAACGGGCTCTACGAGATCACCGTCGACGTCAGCGACATGCGCGGGAACAGCTCAGAAGCCGCGCTGCAGTTCAAGATCGAGAACCACGCAGGCGCCGAGACCGGCTGCACGGCTCAGGCTCCGAGTTCGGGGCCGTAAGCCCGGCGGTAGATCCGCTTCAGCTGCTCGACGCGGTCGACGTAGGCGCGGGTCTCCGCGAACTGGATGCCCTTGCCGGCGCGCCGCCACCGGTCGACGTTGTCCTGACCCGCGTTGTAGGCAGCCAGGGCGTCCTGCTCGTCGTCGTACTTCAGCATTAGGTGGTGGAGGTACCAGGCGCCGTAACGCACGTTGATCTCCGGGTCGTAGAGATCCTCGACGCGGAAACGCGAGCCGCCGGTGTGGAGCGCGATCCCTTTGGCGGTGTCCGGCAGGAGCTGCATCAGGCCGATGGCGCCGGACGTCGACCGGGCATCTGCCTTGAACTTCGACTCCTGATAGATGACCGCGGCCAGGAGCGCTGGGTCGAGATCGTAGTTGTGCGCGTGGCCACGCACGATCTGCTGGTAGGAGAGCGGATACCAGAGCCGCTCCCACCAACCCGGCTTCGACGACTGCAGCGAGGCGAACGTCGCGAGCAACGCCCCGACGAGCAGGACGAGGCCGAGGGACCGTTTCACGCCGCGAGGTCTGCCATCACGCCGGCGACGAACGCATCCAGCTCTTCGAGCGTCCCGTCGTTGACGTACGTGTAATCCGCGAGCCGGATCTTCTCGTCCTCCGCAAGCAAACGCCGCTCACGCTCATCGGCGATCGGCCTGCGTTTCGCCCGCACTTCCGGCGGTGCCGTGATCACGACGACGATGTCAAAGCGCTTTTCGCCGCCGGTCTCGTAGAGGAGCGGCACCTCGGTCACGGTCACCGCGGGAGGGTCGGGACCGTCGGCCAGCTGTCGGCGCCAGGCCGAGTGTTCCTGCACGACTCTAGGGTGAAGCAGTTCCTCGAGCCAGGCGAGTTGCTCGGGATCGTTGAAGACGATGCGGGCAACGACTGCGCGGTCGGCGCCGTCGCTTCCGATCACCTCCGGGCCGAAACGCTCGACCAGCTCACGGCGAACCTCCAGATCGCTGCGGAGCAGACGGTGCACGATCTCGTCGCTCGACCGTGTCGCGGCACCGTGATGCGCGAACGCTTCGAGTGCCGCGCTCTTGCCGGCGCCGATCCCGCCGGTGATCGCGACGGCGAGTGGACGCTTCGCGTTAGTGCTCGTCGGAAACT
>DAINSN010000037.1:0-15654 GCA_036741295.1 Gaiellaceae bacterium | reverse complement strand
CGCTCGCCACCCACAGCCCAAAGGGAGTCCTACGCTTTACCGGCGCGAAGTCATCATGGCCCGGCGAAGCCGGGCCGGACTTCGCGACGTTACGGCCTAACCCTGCCGTGTCCTGCGCCCGCTGTGAACCTGGATAGCCAGGTGGGTGCCCTGCCGGCTTCCGGCTGAAAGCCTTCACCGGACGCAGGCTCCCTTAGCGTCTTTATTGGTTCTACATTGAATACGCAGGCCACGAACAGGGTCGGCCGCTCGCAGCGTAGCCGCTATTTGGCGAAACGCCATTGGATCGTCTGGGTCCCGTGGAGATCGAGACGATTGGCCAGTGCTTTCGTGATGTCCAAATCGCGACCGGGAACGTTCGGGCCGCGGTCCACGACCTGCGTCAGGACTTCTCGTCCTTGGAAGCGGATGTAGAGCCGCACCCCACAGGGCAACACGGGATGGGCCACGCCTTCCGTCGTCTTCAGGAAGGGCTGGCCGCACGCCGTCCGTCGGTGCGCCGCGGTCGGCCCGTACGGTGCCGCCTTCGCGGTGTAGTAGCCGTTCTTCGTCCCGGGTACTGCGACGGCGCCGGGGAGGTTGCGGTTGCTGCCGGCATCACGCCGGGTGATCGCGAGGGCGGCGACTGCGGCAACAAGCGTGATTCCGGCCAGCCAGAGCGCCCGCTGGACGAGCTGCGGGCTCACGCGCCGACGGTGTGCAGCACGTCGCCGAAGGCGTCCCGCACCAGCCCGTCGAAGTCCGTCGGAAGAACTCCGTCAGGGCCCGCGAACTCGCGTAGGTACATCAGGAGATACGAGCGCTCTTCGTTGCGCACGATGTCGTCGGTGGCGTGATCTCGTGCCGCGCGCTCGAGCTCCCAGAGATTCCACTCCCTCGGGCCGTCGTTCGCAGGGATGAAAGCGACGACGCGCGCGGGCTCCGGCTCCGGTTCGCGCTCGGGTTCGGGTTCGGGCTCGGGCTCCGGCGGTGGAGTTGGGACCGCGACGATGCGTGGCGGCTCGGAGCTCGGCTTCGCCTCGGGCTCGGGTTCGGGCTCGGGCTCGGGCTCGCGCTCCGGCTCACGGCGCGTCTCGACCGGTGGCTGCGCGCGAACGCGAACCGGCGGGGGAGCGACGAACGTCGGCGCCTCCGCCTGGGGCTCCGACAGCTCGACCGCGTGCGGCTGGCGGGCGACCACCTGCCTGGCCCACACGACGATCTCGACGATCGCGACGATGATCCAAGCACTCGCCACGACCGCGATGATCCACCAGGTACTGAGCCGTTCGATTCCGGCGATCACGGCGACCGCAATGATGAATCCGGCCTCGATCAGGAACCGGGAGCCGACGACAGGCACGAGGGAATCCTAAGGCTGTTGGTCGTCCTGCGACTCGCCCGAGGGCGCCGAGCCTTCGGACTGAGTCTCTTGCTTGCCGGAAGTCTCCGGCGCAGGCTGGTCGGCCTTCTTCTCCTCGATCTTGGGTGTTGCCGGTGCTGAAACAGGTGGTGCCGCCATCGCCGCGGCGGGCCGGGTCGGGGTCGGCGGCGTTCGCGAAGCTTCGGTCGCCTGCTGTACGGCCTCGACGATCGCCTGCCCGACGCCCTTGATCTCGTCCTCGCCGAGTCCGGCTGCTGCGAGCAACTGCTCGGCGCCGGTCTGAGCGCGGCCGAGGATCGCGGATGCCTGCGCGCGCGCCCACTCGAGTGTCTGCTCGACCTCGGCACGGGCCGAGTTCGTCAGCTCGGTTGCCTGATGGCGAGACTGTTCGAGCAAGCGGTTGCCCTTCGCCTCGGCTTCGCGAAGCTCTTGCGTGGCATCCCGGTTTGCGTTGGCAAGCAGCTCACGGGACTCGTTCCGCGCGGCGTTCAGCATCTCCGCACGCTGCCGCTCGCTCTCCTGACGGTAGCGCTCGATCTCCGACTCGCGATCCTGCTGCTCGCGCCGGCGGCGCCGCACCTCTTCTTCGGTCTTGGACAGCTGCGCCTCGGATGCCTTCTGTGCATCGGCCTCGACCGTGTCCGCGAACTCGGAGGCGGAACGAATCAGATGCAGCGCATCCATGCGCACCGCGTGCCCGGTGGGCTCGACGGATTGTCCGCTCCGGCTCGCGGCCTGCAGCACCCGCAGCTGCGCCTGGAGCTGGGCGGAATGCCGCCGGAATGACTCGAAGGCCTCCCGAACCTTGTCGGGGTCGTAGCCGTCCCCGCTCTTGGGCAGGTCTTCGAGGCGCGGGAGCGCGGTGAGGGAGGGTTGTTGTCCTGGTTCGGATGCGGCCATTTGCGGTTAGCCCTTCTGACGAAAGTATGCAGGTTTCATCGGTCGAGCAGATGCCGAGGCTTTAGGCCTTCGGTGTCTTGAGACTGATTCCAAGCTCGTCGAGCCGTTCCTTCGTCGTCGGCGCGGGCGCCCCGGTCAGGGGATCTGAGCCGCTGGCGGTCTTCGGGAAGGCGATCACCTCGCGGATATTGGACTCGCCGGCGAAAAGCGCAACGAAACGCTCGATGCCCAGGGCGAACCCTCCGTGGGGCGGGGCGCCCATGCGAAGCGCGTCGAGGAACCAGCCGAACTTCGCCCTCGCCTCCTCATCGCTCATTCCCATCGCGCGGAAGATGCTCTCCTGGATCTCCTGGCGGTGGATCCTGATCGAGCCCGAGCCGAGCTCCCACCCGTTCCAGATCAGGTCGTAATGCTGGCTGAGAGCGGCGCCGGGATCGGCGTCGATCAGGTCCTCGTGGCCTTCGACGGGGCTCGTGAAGGGGTGATGCACGAAGGTCCACTGGCCCGTGTCCTCATCCTTGAGAAACAGCGGGAAGTCGATGACCCAGAGGAGCTCGTCGCGGGAATCGTCGACGAGCTCGAGTTGCTGGCCGAGGTGAAGCCGGAGCGCTCCGAGCACGCGCTCCACCATCGGCGTGCTGTCCGCGACGAAGAGAACGGTCGACCCGGGCCGGCTCTGAAACGCTTCGAGCTCGCGCTCCGACAGGAACTTGGAGATCGGTGAGCGCACCTCGCCGGACTCGTCGAAGACGAGATACGCGAGACCCTTCGCGCCCCACTCCTTCGCGAACTCCTCCAGGCGCTGCAGCTCTCCGCGCGAGAACGCCTTCGGGACCACGAGGTAGCGGACCGTCTCCGCGCCTGCGAAGACTCCGAACTCGGAGCCACGCGTAACGTCGGTCGCGTCTTGGATCTCGAGCGCGAAGCGGACGTCCGGCTTGTCGGAGCCGTAGCGCAGCATCGCGTCGGCGTACGCCATCCGCGGGAACGGCCGTTCCGGAGGAGTGCGCCCGAGCGCTTCGAACGATGCGACGACGACTTCTTCCAATACTTCGAGGACGTCCTCGCGTGTCGGGAACGCGAGTTCGAGGTCGAGCTGCCTGAACTCGAACTGCCGGTCGGCACGAAGATCCTCGTCCCGCCAGCACGTCGCGATCTGGTAGTAGCGGTCGAGCCCGCCGACCATGAAGAGCTGCTTGAAGAGCTGCGGCGACTGGGCAAGCGCGAAGAACTTGCCCGGCTGAAGGCGCACCGGAACGAGGAAGTCGCGCGCGCCCTCAGGCGTGCCGAGGGACATCGAGGGCGTCCAAACGTCGATGAACCCCTGCTCCTCCATCGAACGGCGGATGGCCGCGATGACGGTCGCGGAGAGCCGAAGGTTGCGCTGCATGCGGTCGCGGCGGAGGTCGAGGTAGCGGTAGCGCAGGCGGAGAGGCTCCTCGACTCCCTCATCGTCGAGCTGGAACGGCAGCGGCTCGGAGCGGGCGACGATCTCGAGCTCGTCCACCTGGATCTCGACTTCGCCCGTCGGGACGTTCGGGTTCACGGCGTCGGGCGCGCGGCGGACGACCTCCCCTCGCGCGCGCACGACGAACTCGGAACGGATGTCGTGTCCGACCTTGGCGGCCTCGGGCGCGCGCTCGGGATTGATGACGAGCTGGACGATGCCCGTGTGGTCGCGCAGGTCGATGAAGATCAGTCCGCCGTGATCGCGGCGGCGCGCGACCCAGCCGGCCACCGTGACGGTCTGCCCGACGCGATCGGTGGTCACCTCACCGCAATAGAGATCGCGCCAGCTGTTCATCCGGAGATCCTGTCGACAACTTCGTCGAGCGGCGCGGTGAAGTCTTCGCGGCCCTGTTGCCGGACGGTTGCCTTCGCGCCGTCCACCAGGACCGTCCAGCCGGCGCCGAGTCGCGCGGCTTGAGTGAGCTGGCCCTTGGTCGAGCGCCCCGCGTAGTCCATGTCGGCCCGCAGCCCCCGGCGACGCAGGTCAGCGAGCAGCGGCAGGATGCGAGCACGATCGCCGTCCTGGTCGTAGACGAAGAACACATCGATGTGCGGCGGCTCCGCGCGATCCGACCCGATCGAAAGCAGAAGCCGCTCGATGCCGGCGCCGAACCCGATTCCCGGCGTCGGCGGGCCGCCGATCTCCTCGATCAGCCCGTCGTACCGGCCTCCCCCGCAGATCGTGTCCTTCGCGCCGATCGCCTCGTCCTTGAACTCGAACGTCGTCCGCGTGTAGTAGTCGAGGCCGCGGACGAGCGTCGGGGCCAGTTGGTAGCTCACGCCGTACGCATCGAGGTACTCGCGCACGCGGGCGAAGTGCTCTCGGCACTCCTCGCAGAGCGACTCGCCGATCTTCGGCGCGCCCGCCAGCAGCGCCTGCACGCGCTCGCTCTTCACGTCGAAGACCCTGAGCGGCGACGTCGCCCGCTTTCCACGCGCCTCATCGTCCAGTTCTTGGTCGTGCTCGTCGAGCCACTTCGCGAGTTGCTCGAGGTAGGCCGGACGGCAGTTGCGGTCACCGATCGAGTTGAGCTCGAGCACGTAGTCGGTCACCCCGACGCGGCGCAGCAGCTCCGCGTAGAGCTGGATCACCTCCGCGTCGATGGCAGGATCGTCGGTGCCGATCGCTTCGACCGAGAGCTGCCAGTGCTCGCGGTAACGGCCCCGCTGCGGGCGGTCGTACCTCCACATCGGCCCGAGCGTGTACAGCTTCTGCGGCTGCGCCTCACGATGAAGCCCGTGCTGGACGTAGGCGCGGCAGATGGGCGCCGTCGCTTCCGGCCGGAGCGTCAGCGAGCGGTCGCCGCGGTCGGTGAACGTGTACGTCTCCTTCTGCACGACGTCGGAGCCCCCGCCGGACGTCCTGGCGATCAGCTCGGTGTCCTCGAAGGCGGGCGTGTCGATGCGCCGGTAGCCGTACAGCGCGCAGACGTCCTGCATCTCGCCCGTCACCCACTGCCAGAGCGGCTGCTCGGACGGAAGGATGTCGTGCGTGCCGCGCGGCGCCTCGAAGCGCGTCACGCGCGCAGCTCCGCGAGAAACGGATTCCCCGCGAGCTCCGCGCCGAGCGTCGTCTCCGCGCCATGGCCCGAATAGACGACGGTCTCCGGAGGGAACCGCTCCGTGAGCATGCGGATCGACTCGACGAGGGTGTCCCAGTCTGCACCCGGAAGATCGGTCCGGCCGACCGAGCCGGCGAATACGACGTCGCCGGAGAAGAGCGCTCCGTCGGCGTAGTACGCGAGATGTGCAGGGGAATGTCCGGGAACGCGCAGTGTTTGGAACGAGATGCCCGCGAGCTCGAGCGTCTCGTCGCCCTGCAAAAGCACGTCGGGCGTGTACGGGCGGAGCTCGACGGCGGGAGGCGTGAAGTTGTTGAGATCCTCCAGCAGAATCCGCTCCTCTTCCGCCATGTGGACCGGCGCGCCGGTCGCCTCCGCGAGATCCGCCACCCCGCCGAGGTGGTCCCAGTGGCCGTGCGTGATGAGAATCGCCGCGCAGCGAGCGCCCAGGGCGCCGAGCTCGTCGAGGAGCCGCGCCGCCTCGGCGCCGGGGTCGACGACGACGGCTTCCGCCGCGGCCTCGTCGGCCCGGACCACGTAACAATTCGTGCCGATCCGGCCGAGCTCGTATCTGTTGACTGCAAGGCTCACGAAGCGTTTGAGTCTAACGTCGGCCTCGCTCTGGCCCTTAAGATCAGCGCAGTGCAAAGCTGGAACCTGCGCGAGATCGAGACGCCGGGCGGAACTCGCTCGCCGGTCGTCCTACGCTCCGACGAATCGGCGCGCGCCGTCCTGATCGTGCTCGAGCCAGGACAAGCGCTCGGCGACCATCAGATGAAGGAACGCGCGCTGATCTCGGTGGTCGACGGCTCTATCCGAGTCGAATCCGGCGGCGAGACGATCGAAGGCGGCGAAGGCTCCTTCTTTTCCTTCGCCGCAGACGAGCGGCGGTCGATCTCCACGGACGAGGGCGCACGCATCCTCCTCGTGTTCGCGCCGTGGCCGGGTGAAGGCCACTATCGCGGCGACGCGAAAGTGGAGAGTTAGCGGGTCTTCGCGTTGTCGCGCCGGGCGAGGCGCTTCTGGAACATGCGGTATGCGAGCGAGTCCGTGAAGTAGCTGAACGGGATGAAGAACGCGATCAGGAAGATCGCGGGGAAGACCTGCTGCAGAAGCGGAAGGTTGCGGTTCAACAGCATCATCGCCACGACCAGCACCGGCCCGAAGAGCAAGGCCCGCCGGGCGGAGCGCCGCCACGACGGCGGCTCGACCTTCCGACGTCCGCCTGCGCGGCTCCCGGCCGCCGCTTTTCCGCTGCCTCCCTTGCGGGGCTTCGAGTCGCGCTGCCCGTTTTTTTCGGTGCGCAGCTCTGACGGGTCGACGGCCACCTCGTTGCCCTCCTCGTCGAGGTAGACGTACTCGTACTCGTGCCGGAGAGCCTTCTGGTGACGACGCCTCTGTTTCCTGGTCGGCATGCTCGCCTAGCCTAACTCCGCGCGCACACCATGGAGAATCACCTCGGCCACGAGATTGGCTCCGAGGTGGTAGGCGAGGTACCGCCAGTCCGGCGCTCCGAGCAGGACGACGTCGGCGTCACAGCCGGGAGCAAGCCGCCCACGGCGGTCCGACCTGCCGAGCACGTGCGCCGCATTGACGGTGCAGGCGGCCAGGGCTTCGGCGGGCGAAAGGCCCAGTTGTGTGGCGGCGAGGGAGCAGACGAGCGGCAGGCTTTCGCAGAAGGCGCTGCCGGGGTTGAAGTCGGTTGCCAGGGCGACGATGGCTCCCGCTTCGACGAGTGCGCGCCCCGGCGGCATCGGGCGCGCCAGGAAGAGCGCGCTCGCAGGGAGGAGCACGGCGGCGACGTCGCTCTTGCCGAGAGCGGCCACGCCCTCGTCGCCCGTCGCCTCGAGATGGTCGATCGACCGAGCGCCGAGCTCGATCGCGAGTGGAACTGCACCCTGCTCGGTGAACTGGTCACCGTGCAGCCGCAGTGCGAGACCGGCCTCGGCGCAGGCGGTGAGATAGCGCCGGGCCTGGTTGACGTCGAAGGCGCCCCGCTCGAGGAAGACGTCCGCCGCCTCTGCGATCTCCGCCGCCGCTGGAAGCACCTCGGCGAGTGCGAAGTCGAGGTATGCGTCCGCATCGTCGAACTCCGGCGGCACGGCATGCGCACCGAGCCACGTCGCGGCTCCGCCCGCAGCCTTGACGGCACGCAGTGACGCGAGCTCGGTCTCGCGATCGAGGCCGTAGCCCGACTTCGATTCGAAGGTCGTCGTGCCGGCGCGCAGCATCCAGCCGCGGTGCTTGTGCACCGCATCGGCGAGCGCCTGCTCCCCGGCGGCCCGTGTCGCGCGAACAGTCGACATGATCCCGCCGCCCGCCGCGTGGAGCTCCTCGTACGACGCGCCGGCCGCGCGCAGCGCGAATTCCTCGACGCGGTCGCCTGCGAAGCACGCGTGCGTGTGACAATCGACGAGCCCGGGGATCGCGCAGAGACCGCGGCCGTCGAGCTCCTCGACCTCGCCGTCGAGACGCGTCAGGTCGCGCATGCGGCCGACGGCCTCGATCGACTCGCCCGCACAGAGGACGTACGCATCCTCGAGCACCTCCACTTCGGCCAGCGCGCTACCGCGCAGCGGGGCAGACGTCCCAGCAGGCGTCGCGAGCTGCTTCAGGTCGCGGATGAGCAGGCGGCGCTCGCCGCCCGTGGAGCTCATCCGCTTTCGCGTGGCGGCATCGGCAGTTCGAGCCCGTGCGACTCCGCAGCGGCCAGCGCATCGGGGTAGCCGGCGTCCGCATGACGCAGCACGCCGATGCCCGGGTCGGCAGTCAGCACACGCTCGAGTCGCTCCGCCGCATCGTCGGTGCCGTCGGCGACGATGACCATGCCCGCGTGGATCGAGTTGCCGATCCCAACGCCGCCGCCGTGGTGAACGCTCACCCACGTCGCTCCCGCGGCGACGTTGAGCAGAGCGTTCAGGATCGGCCAGTCGGCGATCGCGTCGGAGCCATCGCGCATGGCCTCCGTCTCGCGATAGGGCGATGCGACCGAGCCGGAGTCCAGGTGATCGCGACCGATCACCACCGGCGCCTTCACGTCACCGGAGCGGACGAGCTCGTTGATCGCGAGCCCAGCGCGGGCGCGATCTCCGAGCCCGAGCCAGCAGATCCGCGCCGGCAGGCCCTGGAACGCCACGCGCTCCGCCGCGAGCTCGAGCCAGCGCTGCAGGAGCGGGTCGTCCGGGAAGAGGTCGCGGAGCACCGCGTCGATCGCCGCGATGTCCGCCGCCTCACCCGAGAGCGCCGCCCACCGAAACGGGCCGACTCCACGACAGAACAGCGGTCGGATATAGGCCGGGACGAAGCCCGGATATGAGAAGGCCTCCGCTACGCCGGCTTCACGGGCCTCACCTCTGAGGTTGTTGCCATAATCGAAAACATAGCTCCCGGCTCGGACGTACTCGAGCAGCCCTTCGACGTGGCGCGCGATCGACGAACGCGCGCGCGCGAGGTACTCCTCGGAGTCGGACGAGCGGAGCGCCGCAGCCTCTTCCACCGAGAGACCGGCGGGGATGTAGCCGGTGAGCGGGTCGTGCGCCGCTGTCTGATCCGTGACGAGATCGAAGTGCTCACCGCGGCGCGCAAGCTCGGGAACCACCTCCGCGGCATTGCCGAGCAAGCCGACGGAGAGTGCGCGACCCTCCGATGCCGCTGCGCGAACGCGCGCGAGAGCATCGTCGATCGAGTCCGTTGCCTCGTCGAGGTAGCGGGTGTCGATCCGCCGCTCGATGCGCGACGGATCCACTTCCACGCAGAGGATCGCCGCGCCGGTCATCGTCGCGGCCAACGGTTGCGCGCCTCCCATCCCGCCGAGCCCGGCGGTCAGGATCGTGCGACCGGATAGGTCGGGCGAGCCGAAATGTGTCTCACCTGCCGCGGCGAACGTCTGGTACGTCCCCTGGAGGATTCCCTGGGTGCCGATGTAGATCCAGCTCCCGGCGGTCATCTGTCCGTACATCGTCAGACCGAGTGCCTCGAGGCGGCGGAACTCGTCCCACGTCGCCCAGTGCGGCACGAGCATTGCGTTCGCGATCAGCACCCGAGGCGCGCCGGGGTGCGTCCGGAACACGCCGACCGGCTTGCCGCTCTGCACGAGCAGGGTCTCGTCCTCGCCGAGCTCGAGCAACGAACGAACGAGCGCGCGCAACGCCTCCGGGTTCCGCGCCGCCTTCCCGGAGCCGCCGTAGACCACGAGCTCCTCCGGGCGCTCAGCCACGTCGGGATCGAGGTTGTTGAGCAGCATCCGCAGCGGCGCCTCGGTCGACCACGCGCGCGCGTGTAACTCCGTCCCTCGTGGAGCTCGGATCCGGGCAAGATCGCCGCACAACTCCTCGACCAGGGCATCCAGCGGGCGGGTCGCGCTCATGCGAGCTCCCCGACCTCGGTCTCCACTGCCGCGACCAGCGAGCCGGCCCGGATCGCGTCCGCCACCAGCTCGATGTCACGGGACAGTGAGCGATCGTCATCGAGGCGCGGTGAGAGCGAGCGCACGAACGCGTGCGTTGCGCGCACCCCGTGTCCCGGCTCGAGCGGCGCCAGGAACTCCACCGCCTGAGCGCCGGCGAGCAGCTCGATCGCGAGGGCGCGCTCGGCGTTTGCGAGGACCTGCCACGCCTTCAGTCCCGCCGCATTCCCCATCGAGACGTGATCTTCCTGGCCCGCACTCGTCGGGATCGAGTCCACGCTCGCCGGATGACACAGCACCTTGTTTTCGCTGACCAGCGACGCGGCGACGTATTGCGGGATCATGAAGCCCGAGTTCAGTCCGCCGTCCACCGTGAGGAAGGCCGGCAAGCCGTCGGACAGGTTGGGATTGACGAGACGCTCGACTCGGCGCTCCGAGATGCTCGCGAGCTCGGAGCAGGCCATCGCCAGCGCGTCAAGCGCGAATGCGAGCGGCTGCCCGTGGAAGTTGCCGTTCGAGACGAGCAGCTCGTCTTCGACGAGCACGAGCGGATTGTCGGTCGCCGAATTCAGCTCGACCGCAACCGTTCCTTCGACGTAAGCGAGCAGATCGCGCGACGCTCCGTGCACCTGCGGTGCGCAGCGCAACGAGTAGGCGTCCTGCACCTTGTCGCACCACCGGTGCGCCTCGTTGATCGCCGACCCTTCGAGCAGGTGGAAGACGTTCGCGGCAGACTCGGACTGTCCGCGCAGCGGGCGCAGACGGTGGATCTGCGGAATGAAGCTCGTGCGTGATCCCTGCAGCGCCTCCAGCGACAGCGCGCACGCGAGGTCGGCGGTTTTCGCGAGCCGGCGCGCCCGCATCACGCCGAGCGCCCCGAACGCCGCCATGAACTGCGTGCCGTTGACGAGCGAGAGGCCTTCCTTTGCTGCGAGCCGCGTCGGTTCGAGACCTGCGGCCGCGAGTGCATCCGCTCCCGGCAGCAGCTCGCCGTCGTACCAAGCCTCGCCTTCGCCGACCAGCGGCAGGGCGAGATGGGCAAGCGGCGCGAGGTCACCACTCGCACCGACCGAACCGCGGCTCGGGACACGGGGCAGCACGCCGCGGACAAGGCACTCGAGCAGGAGCTCGACCGTCTCGATGCGCGCGCCCGAATTTCCTTTCGCCAGAGCGTTTGCGCGCAGCAGCATCGCAGAGCGAACGATCTCGTCCGGATACGGATCTCCGACTCCGCAGGCATGACTGCGCAGCAGCCGCAGCTGCAGCTCCTCCGTCTGCTCCTCCGGAATCGACTTCGAGACGAACCGTCCGAAGCCGGTGTTGATCCCGTAGGTGTGTTCGTGCGTCCCGTGCGCGGCACGCTCCACGAGCTCGCGAGCGGCGCGCATCTTGACGCGTGCCTCGTCCGACAACACGGCATCGGCAGCGCCGAAGGCGACCGCCCATACGTCGTCGATCCGGAGATTTTCTCCGGTCAGGCGGATCGCAGTCGCCTGAGCCATCGCGCGGCCAGTCTAACTCCGGGCCGCGCGGACACTCACGCGCGCCGCTCGAGGAGGCGGAGCTCCAGCACGCGCGAGGGGCTGAAGCCCTCGATGTGGAGCATTGCGCCGGCAGCAGCTGCGGCTGCCCCGGCGGGCATGAGCCCGACGAGCTCCGCACCCGCGACCTCGACGCCGCGCGCCCGTGCCTCGTCCTCGACCCGCTGGACGATCTCGTGGAGGGCGGCCGCCTCGTAGTCCTCGACGTTCATGCTGACCTGCGCGCGACCGGCCCTCGGCAAGAGCAACCCGAGCGCCCGCACACCCGGAAAACCGCCACCCTTCTCGCGCACCACCGCGGCGATTGCGCGCGCGATCTCCACATCGTCCGTAGTGAGGTTGACGTTGAACGCGATCAGCGGCCGGCGCGCGCCGACAATGACGCCGCCCGCGCGCTCGTCGAGCCGGGCGGGCCCATAGTCCGGACGAAGCTCGCCCGCGTCGATGCGGCGCTGGAGCTCCTCCGGACCTCCGCGCCGGTAGAACGCTGGGCCTCGCTCCGGCGCGGAGTCGCCGTAGAGGAACACCGGCAGCCCGAGCTCGGCGCCGATCCGGTCCGCCAGCCGCAGCGCGCAATCCCGCGCCCGCTCACGGTCTCTCGGATCGAGCGCGACGATCGGCACGACGTCCGCAGCGCCGATTCGAGGATGAGCTCCTTCGTGACTGCGCAGGTCGATCCGTTCGCGGGCACAGGCGATTCCGGCCAGAAGGGCCTCGACGAGCGAGGTGTCGTCGCCGACCAGCGTGAAGACCGAACGGTTGTGATCCGCATCGGCGTGCACGTCGAGCACGTCGGCGTGGGCGGAGAGAGAAGACAGCAGCGCCTCGATCGTCCCGGCGTCACGTCCTTCCGAGAAGTTCGGCACCGACTCGAGCGGCAACTCCACCGCGCGTACTCTACGAACCTGTGAAGGCGTACTACGACCGGCGAGCGTTCGAGTACGACGACTGGTGGCTGGGCCAGGGGCTGTACGGAGACCGCGAGCGGCCCGGCTGGGAAGGCGAGCTTCGCCTACTCGAGGGTGTGATTCGAGATCTCCCGCCCGTACGGACGCTGGACGTCGCCTGCGGCACGGGCTTTCTGACCAGGCACCTCCGCGGAGACATCGTCGGCCTCGACGCGAGCGAGCGCATGCTCGACGTCGCGCGCGACCAGGCTCCGGCTGCGCATTTCGAGCATGGAGACGCGTTCTCCCTCCCGTTCGAAGACGGGATTTTCGACCGCGTCTTCACGAGTTACTTCTACTGCCACCTCGAGGCCGAGGAGCGCGAGCGCTTTCTGGCCGAAACGCGACGAGTCGCACCCGAGCTCGTCGTGGTCGCGTCGATCCGAGGAGACGGGGACGCCTCCGAACGCTGGGAGGAGCGGCGCCTCAACGATGGCTCGCGTTGGAACGTCTACAAGCGCGTGTTCGAAGGGCCTGACCTCGCCGACGAGCTGAAAGGCGAGATCGTGCTCAAGGGTCGCTGGTTCGTCGTCGTGCGAGCTTGACGCGGCGACGCTCGTCCTACCGCTCGCTCGCTTCGCTGCAGCGTGACCTGCGTAGCTGTCGCGCCTGTTGCGAGGCGGGCTATGACCTCGAGTCCTGGCCCGTGGTCAACGACCACCTCGGCCAGCGCGCGTATCTGTACGGCCAGGCGCCCGGCGTCGTCGAAGGAGAAGAGAGGAGGCCGTGGCGCGGGCGTGCCGGCAAGACCCTGCGGCGCTGGCTCGAGCTCGAGGAGGACGAGTTCTACAAGACGTTCTACTGCGCTTCCGTGACCCGGTGCTATCCAGGGCGTGCCCCATCGGGTCGCGGCGACCGCACGCCGACGCCGCGCGAGCAGGAGCTCTGCTCGTTCTGGAAGGACTGGGAGGTCGAGCTGCTGGGACCGCCGCTGATCGTGCCCGTCGGGGGCCTCGCCATCCGCCGCCTGCTCGGGATTTCCGGCCTGGCCGGTTGCATCGGCAACCGCTACGAGCTCGACGGGGCGGCCGTCATCCCTCTTCCCCACCCTTCCGGCGCCAGCAGCTGGCTCAACGCCGCCACGAATCGCGAGCTCACCGCCCGGGCGGCGGCGCTCGTGCGCGAGGAGCTCGCGCGCCTGTAAGGACAACGCCCGCCGCTAGATTTCAGGGGTGAGGGCGCACAGCGTTTCAGGGGTGAACGAGCACAGCGGAACGCTGTACAGGGTGACGTTTGCCCGCCTGCTCGGCTTCCTGCGTCCCTACAAGATCTCGCTCGTCGTCTCGACGCTCCTCGCAATCGCCTCGCAAGGTGCACAGATCGCGCTCGTGTGGGTCACAGCACACGTGGTCGACGACGCAATCATCCCCCGCGACGCCGGCAAGCTCTGGGTGTTTGTCTGGGTGATGATCGGCCTGGGCGCGCTGCGCGCGGCGTTCATGGCGGCGCGGAGGTTGATTTCGGGGAAGCAGGCGCTCGCAGTCGAAATGGACATGCGCCAGGGCCTCTACGCGCACCTCGTGCGCCTCTCGTTCGGGTTCTACGACCGCCATCAGACCGGCCAGCTGATGTCGCGGGCGACTGTCGACCTGCAGGGAGTGCGCTTCTTCCTCGGCTACGGGCTCATCTTCTTCTTCCAGAACATCCTGACCGTTCTGTCGGTCACCGTCGTGCTCTTTTTCTTCCAGTGGAAGCTGGCGCTGATCGTGCTTGCGATCACACCCGTCCTCGTCGTGCTCGCCTATCGCTACAGCCACGTCGCCCATCCGACGCTGCGCGACGTGCAGCAGAAACTCGCGGACGTCGCCACAGTCGCGGAAGAGAACATCGTCGGCGTCCATGTGGTGAAGTCGTTCGCCCAGGAGCCGCAGGAACAGGCCAAGTTCAACGACCGGTCGGAGGCGGTCTTCCGCCAGACGGTGCGCGCCAATCGGCAGCGGGCGCTGTACGTCCCGTTCATCTCCTGGGTGCCGATGCTCGCGCAGGCCGCCGTCTTGCTGGTCGGGGCGCGCATGGTCGCGAACGGCCAACTGACCGTCGGCGGGTTCATCGCCTTCAACCTCTACCTGGGGATGCTGATCATGCCGTTGCGTTCTCTCGGCATGTGGATCGGCCAGGCGCAGCGCGCGACCGCCTCGGGAGAGCGCATCTTCCAGGTCATGGACGAGCCCGAGGAGATCGCGGACCGACCCGATGCGGTCGAGCTGCCGGAGGGAGGCGGCGACCTCCGCTTCGAGGGCGTGGGGTTCGAGTACATGGATGGACGTCCGGTGCTGCAGGACATCGACCTCGAGCTCGCGCCGGGAAAGACGATCGCGCTCATCGGTCATACCGGCTCGGGCAAGACGACGCTCACCTCGCTCGTGCCGCGTTTCTACGACGTGACCTCGGGCCGCGTCACGCTCGACGGCGTGGACGTGCGAGACGTGAAGCTCAACTCGCTTCGCCACGCGATCGGCGTCATCTCGCAAGATCCATTTCTGTTCTCGGCGACCGTGCGCGAGAACATCACGTTCGGCGCTCCCGATCTCGACGACGCAGAGGTGGAAAACATCGCGCGGCTGGCGCAGGCCCACGAGTTCGTCGAGCGGCTGCCCGACGGCTACGACACGGTCATCGGCGAGCGGGGCATCACGCTCTCGGGCGGCCAACGGCAGCGCCTGGCGATCGCCCGCGCGCTCGCGGTCGATCCACGCGTGCTGATCCTCGACGACGCGACTGCCTCTGTGGACGCCTCGACCGAAGCGCGGATCCGCGTCGGCCTGCGGGAGGCGATGCGCAACCGGACGACCCTGATCATCGCGCATCGCCTCTCGACGATTGCGCTGGCCGACGAGATCGTCGTGCTCGACGACGGACGCATCGCGGCCCGCGGAACGCACGAGGAGCTGCTCGTGACCAGCCAGGTGTACCGCGACATCTACGACCACGGCCTGCTCGAGCGGCAGTTCGCGGACGCCGTGGAAGCACGCGCGGAAACCGCCGCGCTGGAGGCTGCATCGTGATGCGACCTTTCGGCACGCAATCGGCACGGTCGCGCGCGCTTTCTTCGGGTACCGTCGACGCCGGGTGGCGGGTGGGGTCTTTCCCCTCCCGGGTGGGGCCGCGCGCGCGTGTACTTGAAAGAGGTCACCGCCTGTGAGGGTCTGGCAGCCGGGCACCCACCTGAGCTCGATCAAGAAGGTCGAGGTAGAGGACTGGTCCTGGCGCCGGACGCGGCGGCGCATTGCGGAGCTCGCCCGGCTGACCAAGCCGTACAAGGTGCGGACCGCCTTGTCCGTCGTCTCGTTGCTCGCCGCGACCGCGACGGCGCTGGCGCCGCCCTTCCTCGCGAAGTACGCGGTCGACGACGGCATCCGCAACCACGACCTGGGTTTGCTCTGGTGGATCGTCGGGGCGTTCGTCCTCGCCGGCCTCCTCAACTGGG
>DAINSN010000036.1:9907-16136 GCA_036741295.1 Gaiellaceae bacterium | reverse complement strand
CTGGTCGACGACGAGGAGAAGATGCTCTCCGCGGGCGCGTGCGTCTGCGCTCCACGGGAGGTCGTGCATGGGTTCAGGAGCACTGCTCGTGCGCGGTTTCTGAACTTCCACACGCCGGAGGGTGGTTTCGCAGGAAATCTGCAGGCTCGGGATCGCGGTGAGCCCGGCGGTTTCGACAGCATCGACGCTCCCCCGGGCAGTGGCCGGCCCGGATCGGAAGCCCTCTTCCTCCCTCCCGGAGAAGGCGAACGGCTCGAGGGCAAGAACCGAGTCGCGACGATCAAGATCGGGCGTGAGGAGCTCGCGCTGATCGAGTTCGAGCTCGAGCCCGGCTTCGAGGGACCCGACCCGCACGCCCACGACGACCACGTCGACTCGTTCTACGTGCTCGAAGGAGAGCCCGAGTTCCAGGTCGACGACGAGCGGCTTCGCCTCGGCGCAGGCTCGTACCTCGCCGCGCCGATCGGCGTCGTGCATGCGTTTTCGAACCCGGGCCCGGACCGCGCACGGCTGCTCAACGTTCACGCGCCGAGCTGCGACTTCCACGACAGTCTGCGACGGATGAGCTGAATGGGCCCACGCGCACGCTACGAAGCGCTTGCCGACGATCTCGCGGCGCAACATGACGACGTCGAGCTCGGCCAGATGATGGGCATGCCCGCGATCAAGCGCAGCGGGAAGATGATCGGCGGCTTCTCGAACGATCAGGGCGCAATGGTCTTCAAGCTCCCGGACGAGGCGGCGCGCGAACGTGCGCTCGCGCTCGACGGCGCGCACCTCTTCGACCCCTCCGGTGGGAAGCGCGCTCCGATGAAGGAATGGGTCGTCGTCCCGGCGGCTCACGCGGGCAAGTGGGCTGACCTCGCAAAATCGGCACTCAAGCCCCTCGCTGGGTGAACCAGCAGCTCCGCTCCTCGTCGCGAAAAACAACGGCGTTCTCCCCTGACTGCAACACGACCTCGAAGTAGCGCCGGGACACCGGCTCCTCCGTCCACCACCGATCCACCACACGCCACTCCTCGCGGACGAGCTCGACCGGTAAGCGATTCACCCGTACCGGCGTCCCGTCCACACGAGCCTCGACGACTGCCGCGCGAGGTTCGTTCAGTCGTCCCGCGGCACGAACAACGCGCGCGCTTCCGGAATGCGCGACCATGGTGCGACCTCCACGACCTGGTTGACCGACCCCGAGCCGGTGCTGGCGCGCACCTGGCGCAGGCCCTCCCGTAACCGAACGTCCAGCTCTCCTCCTGCAGCCGGCAGCAGCTCGAGCTGCTGCCCGTCGTGCTCGGTCAGCTCGACGAGCTCGAGCCGGAGCTCGAGCACCGGCGCCGGCAGCTCCGAGAGCTTGGGCCCGAGCGCGGCCTTGATGCGGTCGAGCTCGGTCGTCGGATCGCGCAACGTCGCGCTGCGCCGCCAGGAGCCGCCGCCGACGAGCCGCGCGGAGAGCGCGAGCTTGCGCACGAACCGACCCCTGCGCTCGGGCCGCGCCATCAGCGTCTCGACGAGCGCACAGAATGCGCGCCGCAACGTGAGCTCGTTGCCGATCGCCTCGGGAAACTCCAGCGCCTCGACGATCTCCGCAGGCGGACGCCGGCCGCGAACGCGCGCGGCCTTGCCGCCTCTCGCCAGGCCCCAGGCGCGCCGGCCGTCCGGCCCCAATCGTTCGGCCACGGCGCCACCTGGAAGCCCAGCAAGCTGTCCGACGCGCTTCACCCCGAGCTCGTGCAGCTCCGCGCGGCGGCGCGGCTCCATCGGCACGAGCTCGAGCGGCAGTGGCGCGAGGAAGTCGCGCAGCCGCTCGTCGGAGACGACCAAGATCTGCCCGGGGCGCGCGACGTTCGCTGCGGCCAAAGCTGCGAACCGGCGCTGCGCTGCGCCCGCACGTGGATCCCAGGCAGTACCCACGGCGGAGAGCGCGCGCCGCAGCGCTGGCTCGAGCCCGCCGTACAACCTCTCAACCCCATTCGTCTCGAAGTAGACGCAACCGACCCCGGCCGGATCGACCGCGAAGCCCGTGTCTTCGAGCGCACGCAGGATCTCCTCCCACGCCTGCTCGGCCGCGGCCGGATCCTGCTCCACCAAAACGAGCTCCGGACACGTCGCCAGCCCTTCGCCGAGCCGCATCCCCGGACGCACGCCGAGCCGCTCCGCCGCCGCGGTCACCGGGCCGAGCAGAGGCTCCGTTCCGGCCACCGGCGACAGCGCGGCCGGGCGCAGGGCGAGGCCCGGCTGCTTCCGGAGCGCCGCCCGCAACTCGAAGCCGGGGATGAGGAGACAGGCGATCATGGGAACGTATGTTCTACACGAACACCTGTTCGCTTGTCAAGGGATCCCGCGGGACACGGCGAAAACGGTCAACCCATGCGTGCCAGGGCGCTCCTTGCTCTGCCCCTGATCCTTGCCGCCGCGGCCATCACCCCCCGCGCCACGGCGGCCGATGCGGGCGTCGCCGCCCTTCAGGTCGGCCTGCGTTCGCATGGGCTCTACCAAGGCCCGATCGACGGGCTCACCGGGCCGGGCACCGCGAAGGCAATTCGCCGCCTCCAGAAGCGCGCCCACATCACGGTCGACGGGGTCGTCGGCCCGCAGACGCGCAAGGCCCTCGGCCGCTTCGCGCGCCACCGGCTGGGGACTCGCAAGCTCGACTTCGGCAAGAAAGGCTGGGACGTCGCGTCGCTCCAGTTCCGGCTCGCCGAGCACGGCTTCCCCTCCGGCAACTTCGACGGGATCTTCGGCCCGCGGATCGACGCGGCCTTGCGCCGCTTCCAGGACTGGTCGGCGCTGAAGACGGACGGCGTCGCCGGCGCGGTGACGCTCCAGGCGCTCGCCGGACCGCCGCCGGCGATTCCGCTGCCCCTCGCGTGGCCGATGACCGCACCGGTGCTCGGCGACCGCTTCGGGCCTCGCGGCGATCGCTGGCACTCAGGCATCGACCTGCCGGCGCCGATGGGTGCGCCCGTCTACGCCGCGGAGTCCGGCCGGGTCGCCTGGGCCGGGTGGCGGGACGGCGGCTGGGGCTTCCTCGTCGTCGTCGCTCACGGACACGGCGAGCGCTCGATGTACGCGCACCTTTCGCGCATCGACGTCCGCGTCGGCGTCTGGATCGGCCAAGGAGTCCGCGTCGGGCTGATCGGCGCGACGGGCGACGCGACCGGTCCACACCTGCACTTCGAAGTTCGCGTCCGCGGCGCCTCGGTGGATCCTCTGCGCGCCCTCCCGTTAGGAGAAGGTCACTAGAGCGGCGTTCATCTTCATCGCGCCCGCAGTACATGCACCCCGCGCGACGGGGTCTAGTTTTGTGCACCCTCTTTCGGCGAACGCACCGTTGGTGACGACGTTGAGCGTCCGCCCCAGCCACTCGTAGCAGCCCCGGCGCGCAGTGCGATCGATGCGGCGACACTCGCGGATCAACCGCAGCTGTCCCGCCGGCTTTCCCGCCAGCGCCTGATCGGGAACGCCGCGTAGGCAGGCCGCGGCGTCCTCCCCGCGCAGCTGCGCGCAGACGTTGATCTGGTCGAACGGGCTCGACGAGATCGTGAGCGCGGCCGCGCTGATGCAGCCGAACCGCTCGATCGAGAGGAGACCGTGGCACGAGCGGCGCAGGTCGGCCGCGTTCCGCACCGGCAGCGACACGGGTTGTTCGAGGAAGTAGCGGTACCAGCACGGCCTGACGTACGTCAGGCGTCCGTCGCACAGCACGCGAGGGGAGATCGCGCCGCGGGGCCGCGTCGTGCCGTCCGCGCCGCGGAGGGAGATCCAGTAGTCGTGGAAGACACCCTGCGCGCAGTCGGGCGCGTATGCGCGCTGCAATGCGCGGCAGGCGCGCACGGCCTGCCCGATGTCGCCGTGATACGCGCGGAGCAACGCGTGGCCGAGCCCGTGCACGCACGTGTAGGAGCGATATCTCGTCGGCAGCTGCGCGCACGCGCGTACCGCCGCCTTCCCTCCCGAACGCAGAATCTCGGGACCCAGGTACATCACCAGTCCCATGCCGAACCCCGCGGAACAGTTCGGGTTGTTGGAACGCGGAACGTAACGCTGAAGGCTCGCGAGCGTCACGCCATGGTCATGCGCGAACTCCCTTCCCACCTCGTGCATCAACACATGACAGCTCGCCTCGACTGGACCGCCGACAGCGAACACCCTGCGATCGATGCGAGGCAGCTCGCGGGCCGGATCCCCCGACGCGTCGATGTCCTCGCCCAGCAGCCTGACGTAGCAATGGAACTGCGCTTCGAGATTGTGGATTTGCGTGCACTGCCAGAGCCAGGGCTTGCCGGTAGCGCTTCCGCCGCTCGCCGGCAGGACGAGCAGAGCCGTCACTACCACCAGCAAGAACGCGTACTTCACGAGGCCATGATCTCCGCGGCAGGCCCGACCATGCCGACGAGGCGTGGCACGACGTCGAGCATGTTCTCGCGCGCGCAGAACGCGATGTCCTCTTCCAATCCAGGCGGCCCATACGTGCGTGCGTTCAGCGCAGCCGGCGCGTTGGGAAACGCGCGGGCGATCAGCTCCGCCGCGATCGCCGCATCGGTTCGCTCCGCCTGCACGAGTTGCACGATTCGTCCCGCGCAGTAAGCGTCGTCGAGCGCGAAAGCTCCTTGAAAACCTGCGCAGACCACCACGGCGTCGCGGCCCGCCGACGCGCGTGCGACCGCATCGAGGTTCAGCAGGCTGCCGAGCACGACCTCCTCACACCGCTCCGCAGTCTCCAGAATCGCCCGCGTCCCGTTGGTCGTCGACAGGATCAGCGTCTCCGCGCGCGGCTCAAGGAACTCGCGCGGCGACGCGCCGACGTCGAAGCCCTCCACCTGGACCGCCTTGCGCTCCCCACCCACGAGTGCGTCGGGGATCTGGGCACGCAGTGCCAGCGCGTCCTCGATCTCGGCGCAACACAGCACGCGCCGGTAACCGGACGCGAGCGCCTGCGCGATCGTCGATGTCGCCCGGAGGACGTCGACCACCACCCCGATCGGGGCAGGAGCGGTCTCGGCGGGAGTGAAGGCGACGTGTATGCGCATCCGGCTACTACGCTACTTCGCTCATGGCTGAAGTCGTCGAGAAGACCTGTTACCGCCATCCCGACCGGGTGACCGGCCTTTCCTGCTCGGAATGCGGACGACCGATCTGCACGGAGTGCATGACCATGGCTCCCGTCGGGATCCGCTGCCCGGAGCACTCGGGGAAGCCGCAAGGGGTCCAGCGGGTGACCAAGGGAGTCCGGCGTGCGGCCTTCGAGAGCACGGGCGCGAAGGTGACGAAGGCGCTGATCGCGATCAACGTCTCCGTCTATGTCGCCGAGCTATTGACCGGAGGCGGAGTGAACGGCACCGGCAGCACTATTTATCTGCACGGTGTGCTCTTCGGCCCCGCGCTCGACAACGGCGATTGGTGGAGGCTGCTGACGGCGGCGTTTCTGCACTACGGCCCTGTCCATCTGATCATGAACATGGTCGGTCTCTACTGGTTCGGCTCTCTCCTGGAACAGCGGCTCGGCTCGGGCCGCTACGTCCTGCTGTATCTCGTCTCAGGCCTCGCCGGCTCTGCCGGCGCGCTGCTCTGGTCGAACGGTTTCTTGACGCCCACCGTGGGCGCCTCGGGCGCAATCTTCGGAATTCTGGGAGCAGGGCTCGTCCTCGAACAGCAGCGCGACTACGTCTTCGGTGGGAGCGCGCTGGGCGTGATCCTCATCAACTTCGTGCTCACATTCTCGATCAGCAGCATCTCCAAAGGCGGCCACATCGGCGGCCTGGTGGGCGGAATCGTCTGCGCCCTCGGCCTGACCCGATTCGGACGCGGACATGCCGCCTACGGTCGGGTCGGAGTGCTCGGAACGGCCACGATCGTGCTCGTCGGCGTCGCGTCTATCGCCATCGCGTACTGGCGGGTGAAGAGCTACAGCATCTAGAGCCGGAGGTACAACTTCGGCATGGCGACCGTGCTCGTCGACGCGGAGAACGTGCGCCGGTCACTCTGGCCGAACATGCCCGGCGAGGAGCTCGTCGAGCGCTGCGAGGCCTGGGGCCGGGAAGAGGGGCATGACGTGCAGGTCGTCTGGGAGGGCTCGGAGTCCGGAGACGACCAGATAGCCCGCCTGGTCGACGAGCTCGACCCGCCTGTCTGGGTCGTCACCTCGGACCGCGGCCTGCGCGATCGCGTTCGTGAGCATGCGGACCGCATCATCGGCGCCGGCTCGTTCGCGCGGGAGCTGCGCAAGAACTAG
>DAINSN010000036.1:0-9807 GCA_036741295.1 Gaiellaceae bacterium | reverse complement strand
CCGTCCCTCGATCGAGGCACCTCGTTCGAGTGAACTATGACCGCAGGGCCTTGCCGATCCACACTGTGTGGCTCGGTCGCTCCTCGCCCTCGTTTCGCTCGTCTTCGTCAGCGCAGGCGCCGCTGCGCTTGCTCCGACGACTGCTGTTGGACGCGTCGCGCTCGGCCCGCCCGCAGCACCGGCGGGGTGGGTGCGCGTCAAGACGCCGCGCCCGAAGCCCGCGCACGTGATCGCCGAGGTCCGGCCCGGACACGCGCTGGCGCTACGGAGCCGTCCGTTCGGCCCGGTGCTCGCACGCGTGGGCTCGACGACACCGTTCGGCTCGCCGCGCGCGCTCAGCGTCATCGCCACCCGGCACGGACGCTGGCTTGCCGTCACCGAGGCAGGCGTCGGGAACAATCGGGTCGTGTGGGTCGACGCGAAGTCACGCGCTCTCCGCTACGCGCGCACGCGTTTCGAGCTTGACGTCGACCTTTCCAGCCGTTCGTTGATCGTTCGACGCAACGGCACCACGGTGCGCCGCCTCAGCATCGGCGTCGGCCGTGCCGGCTCGCCGACCCCAACAGGAACCTTCGCCGTTACGGACAAGCTGAACGGCGGCGCCTACAGCGCTGCCTACGGCTGCTGCATCCTGGCGCTCTCCGCAACGCAGCCGAACCTGCCCGCCGGCTGGAGCGGAGGGAACCGCATCGCGATCCACGGCACGCTTTCGACGAGCGACTTCGGCCGGGCCGTGTCCGCAGGCTGCGTGCACGCGAGCGACTCAGACCTGCGCTACCTGATGCGCACGCTCCCGCTCGGCACGCCCGTCGTCATTCGACCGTAAGCACGGGCTCGAGCCCCAGGAAGGCACCGACACGTTCGGCCTCGGCGTCGAGCTCCGCGCGCTCGGCACGAGTGAGCTTCCTGCTCGGCGTCACCCGGAGCTCGATGCGCTTGCCCCGCTTCTTTCGCTCCCACAGTCCCGCGGCGATCCCATCGACCATCAGGAAGCGGACACCCGCCGGCCCTTCGTACTTGCCACGCCCGTGGGCTGCGACCTGGCCGCGCACCTCCTCGGGCACGAGCTGGTCGCGCTCGCGGAAGCCCATGACATAGACGTCGTACTCCGGCAGGAGCCGAGCGGTCCTCTGCGGCTCCGGGAAAGACGTGTCGCCCTCAACGACGTAAGCGGAGTGACCTTCCACGTCGACCTCTTCGAGCTCCACTGAGGCGAACAACGCTCTTGCGTCGTCCGGCTTGAACTGGCGAGACGAGAACCACTCCCGGAAATCCTTCGGCGTAGCCGGGCCGTACGTGCGCAGGTAGCGGCGGCAGACTTCGCGCAGGCCCTCCTGCTCGTCCAGCTCTTCCCAACGCTCAACCCACTGATCCGGGCGGGCGAGCGTGATCTTGCTTCCCTGCGGCGGCCCTTGACAGAGGACGGCGCCCCCGAAGAACGCGAACCCCGACAGCAAGCGCCCTCGTGCCTTTGGTCCGACCCTTTGCACGACTTCGGCGGCCAGTTCCTCGCGCAGGAGGCAGCGGCCGTCGAGCGTGTCCAACACTGCGGCGCGTATCTCCTCTACGTGATCGCGTCCAAGCGCGGGGTGTAGTTCGCCTTTCGGATCGACCCAGGGTCCCAGCTCCTGCGCCTCCGGCGACACAGCTCGTCCAGCCGCGTACCACACCGGCAGCTCGTCGGCTGGATGGAGGTGGAGCGTCCCGCGCAACGTCCACGCCTTCACGAGCTCGCGGCGCTCCCAGAGCGCGTCGCGGACGTCCTGCCGCGTGATCCCATCGACGCGCGCGGCGAGCTGTAGTTCAGCCGACGCCTGAATTTGCGCGTGCACGCCGCCCAGGTCGTGAGCCACTTCGAGCAGACCATCGGGGCTCGCTCGCGTCGTCAGAAAGCTGCGCGCAAGACGACGCGCGCGAACCTGGTCCCAGGTGGGCAAGGCGGTTAGAGGAACCGCTCGCGGTCGACGAGCTTGCCGCCGGTGAGCCAGGCAAACGTGCCGCGCTCGAGGATCTGGACGTGCGCTGCCGCAGGATCGTCTTCGGCATGGTCCTCGCGGTACTTCGCAATCCAAGTTCGGACGGCGTCGTCGGCGTCAATGCTGGCGACGCGCTCTCCGTCGATGAGGATCGTGTAATCAGTCATCAGCCGCCGGCGGCCGCGTACGCGACGGCGCCGCTGGCAGCCAGTGCCGCCTGTGCCGCAGCGAGTCGTGCGAGCGGCACGCGGTAGGGCGAGCAGCTGACGTAGTCGAGCCCGAGCTCGTGGCAAAAAGTCACCGACTTCGGGTCTCCCCCGTGCTCGCCGCAGATGCCGAGCTTGAGCTCGGGCTTCGTCGACCGGCCTCGCTCGACTGCGATCCGCATCAGGTCGCCGACGCCGGCGACGTCGAGCGTCTCGAACGGATTCTTCTCGAGCACGCCGTCCTCGAGGTAGTGCGTCAGGAACTTCCCTTCGGCGTCGTCGCGCGAGAAGCCGAGTGCCGTCTGCGTTAGGTCGTTCGTGCCGAAGGAGAAGAAGTCGGCCTGCTCGGCGATCTCGTCGGCGCGGATGCACGCGCGCGGCAGCTCGATCATCGTCCCGCAGAGGTACTCGACCTCCGGCGCTTCTTCCGCGGCCACGCTTATCGTCAGTTCGCGTAGCCGGCGCAGCTCTTCCGCGAAGCCGACGAGGGGATGCATGATCTCGACGAGCGGCGCCTCACCCGTCCGCTTCTCGACCGCGCGCGCGGCCCGGATGATCGCGCGCACCTGCATCTCGTAGATCTCCGGCCACTGCAGGCCGAGACGGCACCCACGCGTCCCGAGCATCGGGTTCGACTCCTGCAGCTGCCTGATGCGTCGGCGCGTTCGCTCGTCGGCGGCCTGTTCCGGCGGCGGCAGGAACTCGTGCAACGGCGGATCGAGCAGGCGGATCGTCACCGGCAGCCCGGCCATCGCCTCGAAGATGGCCTCGAAGTCGCCTTGCTGCATCGGGAGCAGCTTGTCGAGCGCCTTACGGCGGCCCTCTTCGCTGTCGGCGAGGATCATCTCGCGCATCACGGGCAGCCGCTCCTCGGCCATGAACATGTGCTCGGTGCGACAGAGGCCGATGCCCTCCGCTCCGAACTCGCGCGCCTTCGCTGCGTCCTCCGGCGTGTCCGCGTTCGCCCGCACCTTCAGGGTCCGGTGTTCGTCACCCCAGCCCAGGATCGTCTCCAGATCGTCGTTCACCTCCGGCGCGACGAGCGGCACCTCGCCGACGATCACCGCGCCGGTGCCGCCGTCGATCGTGAGCAGGTCGCCCTCGGAGAGAGTCCGGTCACCGACCGTGATCGTGCGCGCATCGATGTCGATCGACAGCCCTTCGCAGCCGGCGACGCACGGCTTGCCCATGCCGCGCGCGACGACCGCAGCGTGCGAGGTCATGCCGCCGTGCGCGGTGAGGATTCCGGCCGCCTGGATCAGGCCGTGGATGTCGTCCGGCGTCGTCTCCCACCGGACGAGGATGACGCTCTCCCCCGCTTTGCCGCGCTGCTCGGCCGTGTCCGCGTCGAGAACGATCGCGCCGCAGGCCGCGCCCGGAGAGGCGTTCAGGCCCTTCGTGGCGACCTCCCACTCGGCAGTCGGGTCGATCATCGGGTGCAGAAGCTGGTCGAGCTGCGCGGGATCGATCCGCGCCACCGCGTCCTCGCGGGAGATCAACCCTTCCTCGACCATGTCGACCGCCGCTTTGACCGCTGCCGCTGCGGTGCGCTTGGCGGAACGCGTCTGGAGGAGATACAGCTCGTTGTCCTCGACCGTGAACTCGATGTCCTGCATGTCGCGGTAGTTCTCCTCGAGCCGGCGCATCGTGTCGATCAGCTGCTGGAACGCGGCAGGAAGCTTCTGCTCCATGTTCGCGAGCGGCTCCGGCGTGCGAATGCCGGACACGACGTCCTCGCCCTGCGCGTTCGCCAGGAACTCGCCGTACAGCCCCGGCTTGCCGGTCGAGGGATCGCGCGTGAAGGCGACGCCGGTGCCCGACTCGTCTCCCTTGTTGCCGAAGACCATCTGCACGACGTTGACTGCGGTGCCGAGCTCGTCCGGAATGTCATACGTGCGGCGGTAGACCTGCGCGCGCGGCGAGTCCCACGAGTCGAAGACGGCTCGTACCGCACGTGTGAGCTGCTCGCGTGGATCCTGCGGGAAGTCGCGATCGGTCTCCTCCAGGTAGACCGCCCGATAGGTATCGATCAGCCCGGCCAGGTCGTGGGCGGACAGGTCGACGTCCTGCGAGGCCCCCCGCGACTTCTTCAGGTCGGTGAGCGCCTGTTCGAAGCGGTGCCCGTCGATCCCGTCGACGACCTCGCCGTACATCTGGATCAACCGCCGGTATGAGTCGTTCGCGAAGCGCTCGTTCGCCGTAGCGCGCGCGAGCCCCACGACCGCCTCGTCGTTCAGCCCGAGGTTGAGGATCGAGTCCATCATCCCGGGCATCGAGACCGCTGCCCCCGACCGCACGGACACGAGCAACGGGTCATTCATGTCGCCGAAGCGCTTGCCCGTCTTCTTCTCGAGCGCGCGGAGGTGCCACTCGATCTCCTCCTCCACACCGTCCGGCAGTGTCTTGCCGTTCGACATGTACGCGCGACAAGCATCGGTCGTGATCGTGAACCCGGCCGGGACCGGCACTCCCATCTGCGTCATCTCGGCGAGACCGATCCCCTTGCCGCCTAGAAGCTCACGGCCTCCTGTGGAAGGCTCGTCGAAGTCGTAGACGTAGCGCTGGGGCAAGCGGGAATCCTCTCACAAATCCCCTGCAATACTCGGCGTTGTGCCTGAGCCGAGAATCGTTGCGATGGGCGGTGCCCCAGACGAGACACTGCTCGAGTACATGCTCGGCCTCGCGCCGGGAAAGCGGTTGCTCTACGTCCCGACCGCGGGGATGGAGGACACGGAGCGGACGGTCTGGTGGTACGAGCGGCTGCACGGACGTGCCGAGATGACGCACTTGCACTTCTTTCCCTGGCCACCCTCAGGACTCACTGAGCTCGCGCTCAACCACGACGTGATCCTCGTCACCGGTGGGAACACGGCGAACGCCCTTGCGATCTGGAGAACGCACGGGTTCGACGAGGTCTTGCGCAAAGCCTGGGAGCAGGGCGTCCTGCTGGCCGGCTGGAGCGCCGGCATGATCTGCTGGTTCGAGCACGGCGTCACGGATTCGTTCGGCCCCGAGCTTTCGCCGCTGGAGTGCCTCGGTTTCCTGCCGGGGAGCGCGTGCCCGCACTACGACGGCGAAGAGCACCGCCGCCCCGTCTACACGCGACTGGTCGCGGCAGGACTACCACCCGGCGTCGCAGCCGACGACGACGTGGCCCTTCACTACGTCGGCACCGAGCTTCGTGAGGCAGTGACCTCGCGCAAAGGAGCCGCCGCGTACCGCATCGAGGCAGACGGCGAACGGGTGCTCGAGCCCAGGCTGTTGAGCTAGCCGGAAGATCAGCGGCCGCGACGGCGACGGGCGCGGAACTCCGCCAACCAGGCGAGCCCCCTGAGCCCCATCCAGATCGGCGTCAGCAGCACATAGAAGAGGACGAGCGCGGCGCCGAGGAAGCTCCACCACATGGCCCAGCGCCACCAGGGCACGGGCGGCTTCGGCTTCACGTGGCCTCCGACGCCGCGGCCTCGGCCTTCCGGCCCTCCACGGTGCGCAGGATGCGCTGCGCCGTCTCCTCGATCGACAGCTCCGAGATGTCGATCACGGGGCAGCCGAGCCGCCTCTGCACCGCAGCCGCCTCGTCGAGCTCGTCGTACACCTCCGTCAGCTCCGCGTAGCGGCGGTTGTTCGCCCCGAGATTCCGCACGCGCGCGCGCCGGATCTCCGCGAGGCGATCCGCGTGGATCGTCACGCCGACGATCTTCGCCGGGTCGAGCTCGAACAGCTCCTTCGGTGGCTCGATTCCCTTCACGATCGGGACGTTCGCCACCTTGTGCCCGAGGTAGCCGAGGTAGATCGACAGCGGCGTCTTCGAGGTGCGCGAGACGCCGACGAGGACGATGTCGGCCTCGTCGAGGCCCGCCCCCACTCCGTCGTCGTATTTGACCGCGAACTCCATCGCCTCGATGCGGCGGAAGTACGCGGGAGTCAGCGGCGCCCGCGAGCCGGGCGTCATGCGCGCGGCCTGGCCCGAGACGCGCGCGACGGCGTCGATCGGGTGGCCGAGGAGATCGCAGTAATGGACGCGTGCGCGGCGGCAGAGCCGGCGCATCGCATCTCGCAGCTCCGGATCGACGAGCGTGTAGATCACGACGGCAGCGTGTCCGCGGGCGCTGGCGACGGCCCGCTCCAGATCGACGACGGTCTCGGCCCTGGTGTGGCGCACCTCCTCGAACTCCTGCTCGGGAAACTGGGCCTCCAGGGCGAGCACGAGGCGCGCGGCAGTCTCTCCCGTGGAGTCGGAGACGATGTGGAGCTCGACGGTCGGCTGCTCCGTCACGCCCGCATTGTCGCGGATAACGTCCCTTGACATGACCGACGCAGTGACGATGGACAAGATCGTCTCCCTCTCCCGCCGCCGCGGGTTCGTCTTCCCGTCCTCCGAGATCTACGGAGGACTTGGCTCGACCTTCGACTACGGGCACTACGGCGTCCTGATGAAGAACAACATCCGGGAGCGCTGGTTCGAGGCGATGGTCAGAAACCGGGACGACATCGTCGCGATCGACTCGGCGATCATCCTCCATCCGAAGGTCTGGGAGGCGTCGGGACACGTCGGCCAATTCACCGACCCGCTCATCGACTGCCGCACCTGCAAGCTTCGCTTCCGCGCGGACAAGCTGGAGGACTCGAACTGCGGGCGCAAGCCGAGCAAGCGGCCCGGCGAGACGCCCGAGTGCGACCTGACCGAGCCGCGGCAGTTCAACCTGATGTTCGAGACCACGGTCGGCGCGCTGCAGGAAGAAGGCTCGCGTGCGTACCTGCGCCCCGAGACCGCGCAAGGAATCTTCATCAACTTCAAAAACGTGCTCCAGATCGCGCGGCGTAAGCCGCCGTTCGGAATCGCCCAGGTCGGCAAGTCGTTCCGCAACGAGATCACACCCGGCAACTTCCTCTTCCGTGTACGCGAGTTCGAGCACATGGAAATGGAGTTCTTCGTCCCCCCGGACGAGGGAGAGAAGTGGTACCGCTACTGGATCGAGGAGCGGCTCAACTGGTACCTGCGCTACGGGCTGCGCGAGAGCAAGCTTCGGGTTCGTGAGCACGGGCCGGAGGAACGCTCGCACTACTCACAGGGAACGAGCGACATCGAGTACGAGTACCCGATCGGCTGGGGGGAGCTCGAGGGGATCGCGAACCGCGGCGACTTCGACCTGACCCAGCACGCCGAGCATTCGAAGACGAAGCTCGAGTACGTGGGGCAAGACGGAGAGCGCTACGTCCCCCACGTGATCGAGCCGGCCGTCAGCATCGAGCGGATCATGGTCGCGCTGCTCGTTGACGCCTACGACGAGGAGGTCGTCGGCGAGCGGGAGCGAACCGTGCTGCGCCTCCATCCGAAGATGGCCCCGGTCACGGCGGCGATCCTGCCGCTGATCGGCAAGAGCGACGAGATGGTCGCGAAGGCACGCTCTCTCTACGAGGACCTGCGCCGTTGGCACAGCGTCGAGTACGACGACAACGGCGCGATCGGCCGGCGCTACCGCCGCCAGGACGAGATCGGCACGCCGTGGGCGTTCACCGTCGACGAGCAGACCCTCGAGGACGACACGGTCACGGTCCGCGACCGCGATTCTCTCGAGCAGGAACGTCTTCCGATCGCCGGCGTCCGCAACTGGCTCGAGGATGCGCTCGAGCGGGACTGGAAGTCGCCGAAAGGGGACTAGGCGCTGCGGAGCGTGCGCAGCCTGAAGTTCCCGAAGTACTCGTACGCGGAAGTGATGACCGCGAGCGCGTCGCGCGTCGAACGTTCCGCGAGGTCCGCGTCCCGCGCTTCCGCGAGTGGACGCGCGAGCAGCGCCTCGATCCCCGCGATGCCTGCGGGCGAAAGGGCCAGCGAGCCACCGGCCGCGCAGTCGCGACACACCGCGCCGCCGGCCTGCGGCGAGTAACCCACGAGCGTTTCGCTCTCGGTTCCGCAGTTCGAGCAGCTCGTCAGGTGCGGTAGATAGCCGGATACCCAGAGCAGCTTGAGCTGGAAGGAGAGCGCGAGCGGGTCCAGCGACGAGCGGGTGGTGAGCGGCTCGAGGTCGTCGAGGAGATCGAGAAAGCGCGTCAGCGCCTGAAACGCGCGCGCGTTCGCCTCCTGCTCCGTAAAGAGACGCAACATGGCCTCAGCGCCGACCAGGCCGACACCGAGCCGGTATTGCTGTTCGCGCGCCTCGTGGTGCGAGCGGAGGAGCTCGACGCCGGTGACGGTCTGCAGCTCCCCCGATCCCTGGTGCAGCATCAGCTCGACGTGCGAGAGCGGCTCGAGCCGCGCGCCGAAGCGCGACTTCGTCTTGCGGATCCCTTTTGCGACCGCGCCGATGCGGCCGCGCTCGAGCGTGTAGAGGTGCAGCACGCGGTCGGCTTCGCCGAGCCGGAACGAGCGCAGCACGACCGCCTCGGTCTTGTAAGAGCGTCCGGCCATGGCCCGGCCAGTCTAGTCCCGGCGGTGGAGGGAACCTTTGCGGGCCTTTCTTCGTTAGAACCGATATGGCCAGGATTCGCGTCTACTCCACTCGCTGGTGCGGTTACTGCGTTCGCGCAAAGTCGCTGCTCGAAAGCCGGGGCCTCGAGTACGAGGAGATCTCGCTCGACGACGACCCAACCTTCAGGCAGAAGCTCTTCGAACTGACCGGCGGCTGGACGGTTCCCCAGATCCTCATCGACGGAAAGCCGATCGGCGGCTACACGGAGCTGTGGCGCCTCGACCGCGACGGCCGGCTCGACGACGACCTGGCCGCCTGACGTTCTAGGCGCTGGCAGTTCGGGCAGTACCACGTGCCGCGTCCGGCGGTGCGGATCTTGTCGATCGGCGTTCCGCAGCGCTGACACGGATGCCCTTCGCGGCCGTAGACGCGAAAGCGGTCCTGCATGCGGCCCCGTCCACCGTCCGGGGTGGAGTAGTCGCGCAGGCTGGCGCCCTGCCGCTTGACTCCCGCTCTCAGAGCGTCCTTGATCGCGCGGGTGAGGCGCGCGAGCTCGCCTTCTCCAAGCGTCCCTGCCGGACGAAGTGGGTGGAGCTCCGCCCGCCACAGCGCCTCGTCGACATAGATGTTCCCGAGCCCCGCGACCGTCCGCTGATCGAGGAGCGCGGCCTTGATCGGTGCGCGGCGGCCTTCGAGCCGCTGCCCGAGCCGGCGCGATGTGAACGTGCGCTCGAGCGGCTCCACGCCGAGCCGCTCTTCGAGGTACGGGTCGAGCTCGCCGGGTTCGAGCAGCTGCCACGTGCCGAATCGGCGGACGTCGCGATACGCGACGTCCGAACCGTCGTCTAACCTGACAACAGCACGTCGATGTGGATCGTCGGCCAACTTTCCTTTCGCCGCGTGTCGCAGACTCCCCGTCATCCGGAGGTGAATCAGCAGAGCCCGCCCCGACTCGAACCGAACAATCAGATACTTGCCGCGGCGGTCGAGCGCCGACACTCGCTCGCCTTCGAGCTCGGCGGCGACCTCGCTTGGCTCGAACGGGCGCACGAGCCGCGGGTCGTGGATCTCGACACGGTCGAACCGCCGGCCGACCAGGTGCGGCTCGAGCTGCAGTCGGGTCGTTTCAACCTCGGGCAACTCCGGCATTAGTGCCCCTGCCAGTAATGCCGTCGAGCTTCTGGGTCGCGAGCACCAAGCCAGAGGCCGCACTCA
>DAINSN010000035.1:0-16359 GCA_036741295.1 Gaiellaceae bacterium | reverse complement strand
GCCGTTCTCTCAGCCTCCTTCTTCATCACGGCGCTCAGTGCCACCCACCGATCGCTGCTCGTGCGCGAGATCAACTTTCGCAGCCTGGAAATTCGGCTCCTCATCAGCACAGCCCTGGCCGTTCCGCTCGCGATTCTCACCGCGGCGCTCGGCTACGGCCCGTGGGCGTTCATCGTCCTCGAGTTGACGATGGCAACCGGTTCCACGATTTTGCTTTGGCTTCTGGTTCCCTGGCGTCCTTCGCTCGCCTTTTCAACAGCAAGTCTCCGCCGGCTCGCGGGGTTCGGGGTGAATACTCTCGGAGCTCGGTTCTTCCTCGATGTCAATCAAATAGCCGACAAGCTTCTCATCGGCCGGTTTCTGGGTGCGGCTCCGCTCGGCGCTTACACCCTCTCCTACAACGTGGTCCTGAGTCCCTTCACGCGAATCGTCGGACCCCTGCAAGAGATCTTCTTTCCGGCGTTCGCGCGGATGCAAGACGAGGAAGCGCGAATGAGATCGGCGTGGCTTCGAGTCAACCGGGTTGTCGCAGCAATCGCGATCCCGGCGAGCGCGGGTCTGGTGATCGTCGCGCCTGACTTTGTCGTCGTCGTTCTCGGCAGCCGCTGGCACGCTGCGACCCGCGTAATCGAGATCTTGGCCTGGGTCGGCTTGCTGCTTGCCCTGCAAGGCCTCAATCAGAGCGTGCTTCAGGCCCGGGACCGCACGACCGATCTCCTTCGCTTCACCCTTCTCTCCCTCGTGCTGAACGTGCTCGGCTTCGTGATCGGTCTCAAGTGGGGAATCGTCGGAGTGGCAACCGCCTACGCGACGACAACTACTCTTCTGACCCCGATCTATATTTACCTCGCAGCAGAGAGTCTTTCCTGTTCGCTCGTGGCCTACCTTCGGAGCCTTGTCGGTGTCGTGCAGGCGGCCGCTGGGATGTCCGTGATGATGCTCGGTCTCCGCGAAGTCCTCACTGAAGCCAACGTCCACCCGGCGCTGCGGCTCGGATCGTGCGTCCTCATCGGAGCGATGGTTTTCCTCGTTCTCTGCCGCTGGCGTGCTTCGGAGGTTTTCGCTGATGTCCGCAGCCTGCGCGGCGCTCAAAAGGTAGAACCCCTCTTGCCGGACGCCCAGCGGGGACGTCGTGCATCGGCATGACGGCGCGGCGGCTTCTTTTCATCAGTTACCACTTCCCGCCGATTGGTGGCGCCGGAGCCCAGCGACCCGCGAGCCTCGCCAGAAATCTCCCGGATTTTGGCTACGCGCCGGCAGTCGTCAGCGCGGCCGGCTCTGAGCACGACCGCTGGACACCGCAGGACCCGAGCCTCGCTTCGACAATCGCCGGAGTCGAGGTGCATCGGGTTACCGGGCCAGACCCGGCGCCCAGTAGCGGCTGGCCGGCGAGGCTGGAGAGGTGGTTGGGGCGTCCGTCGCCGTGGACGCGGTGGTGGATCGACGGGGCTACTCGGACCGCATTAAGTATCGCCGACGGATGGGAAGCACTCGTCTACACCTGGAGCCAACCGTACGCCTCCGTCGACGTCGGCGCGGAGTTATCGAGACGCTTGCGAAAGCCCTGGGTCGCGGACCTCGGGGACCCGTGGGCGCTCGACGAGATGAACATCTATCCGACCGCTCTGCATCGCCGGCGAGACCTCGACCGGATGCACTCTCTCCTGACAGGGGCAGCGGCAATCGTGATGAGCACCCCGGAAGCAGTCGCTCGGGTGCGGCACGCGTTTCCGGATTTCGAGAACAAGCCTGTCATCGCGAGTCCGGTCGGATTCGACGGGCCGGACTTTGAAAGTCCACTACCGGAGCGAGGCGACGGCATCTTTCGAATCGTCCATACGGGATACCTCCATACCGAGGATGGATTGCGCCTGCGAGGACAACGCAGATTGCGGCGTGCTCTGCGCGGCAGCTACCTGCCAGTGGACATGCTGACAAGATCGCACGTTTACCTGCTTGAAGCCGTCGAGCAAGTGGTGAACGCGAACCCTGCGCTAGACGGCAAGATAGAGGTCCACCTCGTCGGCGCACTCTCTGAGGTCGATCGCGAGTACGCAAACCGTTCGCCTGCGGCGCGAACGCATGGGTTCATGCCACACGACGAGACTCTGAAGATGATGCGATCCGCGGACCTGCTCTTTCTCCCGATGCACGACATACCGCGCGGCGAAAGAGCAGGGCTTGTGCCAGGCAAGACCTATGAGTATCTGGCTACGCGCCGCCCGATCCTTGGCGCGGTCCCTGAGGGCGACGCCCGCGATCTTCTCGTCGAAGCCGGTAATGCCCATGTTTGCGACCCGCCCGACTCGGCCTGCATGGCACGAGCAATCACTTCCGAAGTCGAACGCTGGCGCAAAGGGCTTCCTACAGGAAAGCCGAGAGAAGAAGTCGTTGCCCGCTACGAACGGAGAAACCAGGCTCAGCAGATCGCGGAGCTTTTCGATTCAGTTCTCCACCGGTAACCGCGACCGCCGGTTCGTCACTACAACTGGTTCGCGTGAAGCTCCCTTGCATCGTCGCTGTCGAGATGTTTGACGATGCGGGCCGGTGCCCCGACCGCAAGCGACCGGTCTGGAACATCCTCCGTGACGACGGAGTTTGCCCCCACGACGGCTCCCTTGCCGATCCGCACTCCTGGACAGACCACGACGTTCTGTCCTAGCCAGGCTCCGTCTTCGATCTCAACCGATTCGATGCGCGTCAGTCCCTGCTCGAGCACCGGGCGCTCGGGATCGGCGTACGCGTGGCTGTGGTCGGACACATAGACGTTCCGTGCCAGAAGCACGTTTGCACCAAGCCGGACGTGCGAAGCAGCCGAAAGGACACAGTGGCCGGAGATGCTGGTTCCGTCGCCGATTTCAAGCGCCGTTTCAGTGCCGTCCCCGATCGCCTGCAGCCATGAATCTCCACCCACGAAGACACCGGAGCCGATTGCGATGCGCTCCGTGCCCCCCAGTCTGATCGGGAGCGTCAGAACGGTCCTGCGTCCAAACTCCGCGAAGCCACCGCTGGCGAGAAGCGAAAAGCATTTGGAGCGACCTCGATGAAACAGGCCGTAGCCACGGACAACGGCTGTTCCAAGTCTTGACGTCACACTTTTTCCAGGTGATCTCCGGCGCGAGGAACCGGCGAAGATTCCGGCTGCTCCGACTCGATCCCCTCAACCCTGACGGCGTGGGGCGCTGGACCGCCGAAGGGAGGGCTATCCAACCCCGTCAAGACGCGGAGCACTTTCTTTGCCGCAGTGATCCGTGCAGACGCATCCTCGCCACCCCCCGGGAGCGTGCGCAGCAGGTAGCGCATCAGCAGGGCGCCGCGATATGCACCTCGATGCGCCCGGCCGAAGTGCTTTTGCGCGTGCTGCATCCGCGCAATCGCATTTTGCGCCTCCATCTTCGGGTTGATCCCTGCCTTCCCGGCATGGTGCAGGATGGTCATCGTCGGCAGGTGACGGATCTCCCAGCCACCCTGCTTCATACGCAGACACAGATCAGGTTCCTCGCCATAGATGAAGAACCGTTCGTCGAGGATGCCGCCGCTGAGCAGCGCCTCGCGCCTGGCGAGCATGAACGAGCCCGACGTCCAGTCGCAATCGACCTCGCGTTCGTAGACGTCGAGGTCGAGCTCGCGCTCGCCGAGCCACGAAGCGCGGAACGGGAAGCGTTCAGAGCCGAGCGCCTCACCCAGCGCTCGGAGCGCATTAGGAAAGCGGCGAATCGTCGGAAAGAGCTCGCCGTCCGGCGTGACCTGCTTCACGCCGACCAGCCCAACGGTCGGCCTGTCGTCCAGTGATCGGACAAGCTCGCCGAACGTCCCCTCGAGGATCTCCGTATCCGGATTCAGGAAGAGGACATAACGCGCGTTGGTCGTCATGAAGCCTCGGTTGTTCGCGTGGGCGAAACCCCGGTTTTCGCACGTCACCACTCGCGCTGACGGGAATTCCGCCTCGACGAGCTCCCGCGTGCCGTCCGTCGATCGATTGTCGGCAACGACGACGTCCAGGCTTGCGCCGCCGGCATGCTCGAAGACCGTGGTCAGGCAAGGCCCCAGCCAGTGGCCCTCGTTCGTCGAGACGATGATGATCGCGAGGTCGTGCAAACCGGTCACCTTTCTGCCACAGACAGAGATAGCCACCTATAGCCGAGCGTACAACTCCCCGGGCGGCAGGCCCTTCGTGGCACAGCTAGACGTAAGGCGAGAGCGTCGATCATGCCCTTCCCCTCGGCTCCCGGACGCGGTAAGACACGTTCTCTCATCCGAACGCTCGAAAGGCGGCCCTTTCGATGAACCTTCCCACCGATCCAACCGCAGTCATCCTCGATCCCCATCCGCTCTGGGTGGAAGCGGTCGAGCGCGTCCTCGACGGCATCGGTATCCGCACGGCGGCTAAAACGACAGTCCCTGAAGAGGCGTTCACCGCGGTCGAGCAGAACAATCCGGACGTCTTGGTCGCGGAGCTGGCTTCCGCCGGCGACCGGTTCGGGGGCCTGGCCTGCGTCAAGCGGGTCCGTGAGACGCTGCCGGAGGTGAGGGTCGTCATTCTCTCTGCCTTCGAGGACCCTCAGAGCATCGAGGCCGCCCTGGACGCCGGCGCGGCTGCTTACGTGGTCAAGACGGCCCACCCCGACGACCTGGCCACGGCTATTCGCCAGGCGTTCGACTCCTCGATCTATTTGGCCGGGGAAAAAGGGAGTCGCCGGTCACTGCTGCGGTCGGCGAACGGCCACGGCGGCGAGTTGACGAGGCGCGAGACCGAGATCCTGCGGCTCGTTGCCCAGGGCCATTCGAACGGCGAGCTCGCGAAGATGCTCTGGATCACGGAACAAACGATCAAGTTCCACCTCTCGAACATCTACAGGAAGCTCGACGTCGCGAACCGCACCGAGGCCAGCCGCTGGGCGCAGGTGCACGGGCTCCTGGACGGCGCGGCGCCGCCGAACGCCTGGAGCGGCAGCGGCCTTGCTCCGGCGTCGTAGGTCCTGCCGCAAGCTCCAGTAGGTCCTACGGTCCCTGAGGGTTCGTTTACCTAGCCGAACGTAACCTGTCCGGACTAGACCTAGACCCCTTCACAAAAGGCTAGGTTTGCGCTACTAATCTTAAGGTCACTTCCCACTACGAAAGGCGGCCCTTTCGATGACGTTGCTGGACGACCACTCGGCAGTCATTGCCGACCCACACCCTCTCTGGCTCGACGCGGTGGAACATGTCCTGAACCGGATCGGCATCACCGTCGTCGGTAAGACGACCTCGCCAGGAGAGGCTCTGGAGCTGGTGCGGGAACTCGGACCGGACATCTTGATCACGGAGATCGCAGCCTCCGATGGCCGGCTCGATGGTCTCGCCCTACTGGAGGAAGTGCAGCAGATCGACGGAGTTCGCTCGATCGTGCTGTCACTGCACTACGAACCACGGCATATCGATGCAGCACTTGCAGCTGGTGCGGTTGCTTACGTCATCAAGACGGCGCATCCGGACGACCTGGCCTCGGCAATCCGCCAGGCTTTCGACCACTCGATCTACCTGTCGACGTCGACCGTCAGAACGAGGTCGAGTCATGAGGTCGAGGTAGACGATGGACCGGGCCTCACCCGTCGGGAGCTCGAGATTCTGCGACTCGTCGCAGAGGGCCACTCGAATGCTCAACTCGCCCACATGCTGTGGGTGACCGAGCAGACGGTGAAGTTTCACCTGTCGAACGTGTACCGGAAACTCGGCGTCGCCAACCGCACCGAGGCGAGCCGCTGGGCACAGCTGAACGGGCTGCTGGGGGCGGCCTCCGCGGCACCGGTGCAAGTACAGGTGAGCGCGGCCTAGGTACGAGCACTGGGGAAAACGCGGCGCGGTGGGACGCGCTGCAAGGGGAGGGGGACGGCTTCCTCCGGCGCCGCCGGCGCCGATTGAACGAGGAGCCGTTCCCCCGGTCGATATACCGGCAAACCTGGATTCTCGGACCGAGCGTTAGGCGCGGAAAAACCTGTGCCTTCGGCGCATCAAAGAAGCGGTGTACTAAGAGCAATGGAGACAGCGTCGCGTTGACGTGGCAACTGACCTTGGCAGGGCTCCTCGTCGGCGTGCTGGTCGGCGCAACGGGCATGGGTGGCGGCTCGCTGATGACGCCTCTACTCGTACTCGTTTTTGGTTTTAAGCCTGCAGTGGCGATTGGGACGGACATCGTGCATGGTGCGCTCTTCAAGACTTTCGGCGCGATTCGACATCGACAGCTCGGCAACGTGCAGGCACGGCTCAGCGGCTGGATGCTCGTGGGCAGCGCGCCCATGTCGCTCGCTGGGGTCGCCCTCGCGACCTGGCTCTCGCATCGCAACGGGAGCGACCAGCACTCAACATCGGGTCGTGTCCTCGGGGCTGCGCTCCTCCTCGGGGGCCTCGGCCTGGTCGCGAAGTCGCTGATCCGGCTCCGAAAGGTGCCTGATGTACAGTTCGACATGAGTTCGCGCGACCGGATCGCGGCCGTCGCGATCGGCACCTTCGGGGGCTTCATCGTCGGCCTCACCTCGGTCGGTAGCGGCGTCTTCTTCGCGTTGACGCTGCTGATTGTGTTTCCGCTCCGTGCCCAAAAGGTGGTCGGAACGGACATCTTTCACGCCGCCGCGCTCCTCTGGGTGGCGGGGAGCGGACACATCGTTGCGGGCAACGTCGACGCAAGTACCGTCGGCTGGCTCCTCGTCGGGTCGATCCCCGGTGTACTGATTGGGAGCCAGCTCACGCTGCGTCTCCCGGAGCCGCTGTTGCGTCTGGCGCTCGCGGCCGTGCTCGTCCTCAGCGGCTTGCAGCTAGTCAAGGCGCCGCCGGGCGTGGTCGCACCCGTCCTGCTGGTCGCCGCCCTAGGCGTGACGCTGGCGGCCCGCAATCACTTTCGTCGCGTCCAGATCCCTGCGGAGCGCGCACCGAGCTCTTAGCGTCGCCGTCGTCCGCCGTAGACTTTGGTGATGGCGACGATCGATTACGAAGCCGTCCCTAGAGTCGAGCGGAACGAGGGAGCCCGCAAACAAGGCGCCGTCGTGATGAAGTTCGGTGGCAGCTCCCTCGCCGATGCCGAAAAGCTCATGGCAGTCGCTCGACGGCTGGTTGCCGCGCGCGAAGCAGGATCGCGCGTTGTGGCCGTCCTGTCGGCTATGGGGGGAACGACCGATGAGCTGCTCGAGCTTGCAGCTCAGATCTCCGAGACACCCGATCCGCGCGAGCTCGACATGCTTGTCTCGGTTGGCGAACGGATCTCGTGCGCGCTTTGCGCGATGGCGATCCACGACCTCGGTCACGAAGCGATCTCGCTCACCGGCTCACAGGCAGGGATCGTGACGGACAGCGTCCACGGAAAGGCCAAGATCGTCGACGTCCGCGCCCGGCGCATCCACGAGGCCCTCGACGGCAACGAGATCGTGCTCGTAGCCGGCTTTCAAGGCGTTTCGTCGGAGCAGGAAGTGACGACGCTCGGAAGGGGAGGCTCCGATACAACCGCGGTCGCACTTGCCGCGGCTCTGGGCGCGGACGTGTGCCAGGTTTACACCGACGTCGAGGGAGTCTTCAGCGCCGACCCGCGGCTCGTCCCGGAGGCGCGAAAGCTCGATGCGCTCTCCTTCGACGAGATGCTGGAGATGGCATCCTCGGGGGCCCGCGTGATGGCGACCCGCTCGATCGAGGTCGCGCGCAATCACAATGTCCAACTCCAGGTTCGCTCGACGTTCAGTGACAATGAAGGGACCTGGATCCGTGAGGAGGAACATCTGCTCGAGAAGGCCCTGATCTCCGGAGTCGTGCACCAGCGTGAAGAGACGGTCTACCGCGTCGAGGGAGCCACGGCTGCCAGGCTTTTCGGTGTTCTCGCGGACGCGGGCGTCAATGTCGACACGATCCTGCTGACGGGCCCGGAGATCGTCTTTTCGGCCCCGGCCGAGGACCGCGCCGACGCCCAGCGCGCGCTCGACTCGCTCGACGTCACCTGGTCCGCGCGCGACGACCTCGGCAAGGTCAGCCTCGTCGGCGCGGGGATGAAGAGCCACCCCGGGGTGGCGGCGAAGGCTTTTGCCACGCTCGAGCAAGCCGGCATCGAGGCACCGGTCGTGTCCACCTCTCCGATCAAGATCGCATGTCACGTCCCGACGGCCGACGTCGAGCGTGCTGTGAAAGCGCTGCACGAGGCGTTCGAGCTTGGGTAGCGACGCTCGAATCGGTGTCATCGGCGCAACCGGCGCGGTCGGGACGGTCACGCTACAGCTGCTCCGCGAGCGCGGGTATCGCAACATCCGTGCCTTTGCGTCGTCGCGATCTGCCGGGAAGCGCCTCAGCGGGATCGTCGTCGAGGAGGCCACGCCCCAAACGCTCGGCGCCGGCGACCTCGATGTCTGCCTCTTCTCCGTCGGCACTGCGCTGTCTCGTGAGCTGGTCCCTCACGCGGTCGCGGGCGGCGCGATCGCGATCGACAAGTCCTCGGCCTACCGGCTCGCGGACGGCGTACCGCTCGTCGTCCCCGAGGTGAACGGGGATCGCGCCCTCGACAACGCCGGGATCGTCGCCAATCCCAACTGCTGCTCGATCCCGCTCACGATGGCGTTGAAACCGCTTCTGGACGCAGCCGGCCTCGAGCGCTTGCGCGTGAGTACCTATCAGTCCGTCTCCGGAGCGGGACAGCAGCGGATGGAAGAGCTTCGGGCGCAGCCCTCAGCGCAGGGCGACCTCGCGATGGACTGGGACTACGACGGGGAGGAGTTCGACGAAGAGGTCAAGCTCCGGGCGGAGACACGTAAGATCCTCGAGCTACCGAACCTGCCGATCAGCGCGACGTGCGTGCGCGTGCCGGTGCTCGTCGGCCACGCAGAAGCAGTCTGGCTCGAGACTCGCGAGCCGCTCTCACCGCAGGAGGCTCGAGAGCTGCTCGGCGAGATGCCCGGCCTGCGCCTGGAGGACTTTCCTACGCCGCGGGCCGCCGCCGGAGACGACGACGTCCTCGTCGGCCGCATCCGCCGCGATCCCACGGTCGCGAACGGTCTCGTCCTCTTCGTCGTCAGCGACAACCTCCGCAAAGGGGCCGCGCTCAACGCAATTCAGATCGCCGAGTTGCTGCTCGAGCGGCGAGCCGTCGCAGCCTGAGTCCCTGGCTCTGGCTCGCGGTCGCCGTCGGCATGACGGCTGCGCTCTGGCTTCTTTTTATCTCGGTCTTGATCCTTCTCGGCCGCCGCCGGGGCGCACGCGACATTGCTCGGTTTGTCCCCGACTGCATCGTCCTGATCAAGCGCATGCTGGGCGATCCGCGCGTTCCCAGACGCGCGAAGCTCGTGCTTGCTCTCCTGATTCCCTATCTCGCCATGCCCTTCGACTTGGTGCCTGACTTCATCCCGGTTGTGGGATACGTCGACGACGCGCTTCTCGTCGCGGCCGGTATTGCCTACGCAATGCGCAGCACTCCCGCAGAAGTAGTGCGAGAGCTTTGGTCCGGCTCGGAGCGAAATCTCCGCATCGTCCTGACTTTCTCGCGCCCGATCTGGACCAGCGGGTAGTAGGCGAGGAGCAGCGGCGGGGCTAGTGTCGCCTGTTGCGGTGTGGTCGGCCGCGACCCACCGCCCAGCGCGCGAGCTTTGTTTGCTTCGTGCGTCTGGCGGGTGAGCAGGTGTCCTGGGGATCAAGCAGGAAGGGCCTGCTCGCCCTGCCCCACTCGTGTCGGATACCGAGCCCCCGAGCCGGGTACCCCATTCAGGGGTCGAGTCGGCGGCTCACCCAATCGAAGATGCGGTTGGGCCCTCTCGCGGGGCTCAACTGCGGCCGCCTCCGCTTGATCGGGAGGTGGCCGCTCCTCCCTCCGGCTCGCCTGACCCGTACCGCAGGCCCAATGCTCGGCCGAGCTGCATCTGGATCGCGACGATCGCCTTTCGGTTCGCCTCGAGCTCGGCGTTCGTGCCTTCGTGCGCCCGGAGCCGCTGGCGCTCCCCTACGAGGTACGACAAGACGCGATGCAACGCGTCGATGGAACTCTGTGACACTTCGACTGCCGCCATTACCCCTCCCCTCGCCCAAAGTCTGCGCCTTCAGCAGACGCCGGCCACTACCCGAAAGGCCTGTCTTGCGAGGAGGCTCCCTGTATTCCAATTCCCGCAGCTATCCCTATGATTTCTAGGCCGGGAACAAATTTCGAACACGCTGCCTGATGCCCATTACCAACCCACTATTGAGACGCGGCCGGATCCGCGAGGTCGTGCCGGAGATCGTTCCGCCGGACGAGGCCATGCCCTGGCCCGGCACGGAGGACCAAAACGGCACAACGTCGACGGTCGAGGCAAGCGCCGAGCCAGCCTCTGAGCACGAAGCCGCTGGCGTCGAGGAATCCCGCGTGGAGGAAGCGCGGGCGGAGGCCGAGGCCGCTCGGCAGGAGGCCGAGCAGGCAGACGCAGAGGCCGCGCAGGCCGAGGCAGTTCGAGAGGCCGCGCAGGCCGAGGCAGCTCGAGCAGAGAACGCAAGACTCGAGGCAAAGGCTCGCGCCGAGGAGACCCGAGCGGCGGCCGCTCGGCTCGAGGAGGCTCGACAGTCGGCGGCTCGAGAAGAGGCAGCACGAGAAGAGCAAGCCCGCGAAGAGGCAGCGCGCACCGAAAGAGCAGCGCGAGAAACCGCCGAACAAGAAGAGGCCGCAGCTCGAGAAAAGGCGGCACGCGAAGAGGCCGCCCGTGCGGAGACGGCAGCACGAGAAGAGGCAGCTCGGGAGGAAGCAGCTCGAGAGGAAGCAGCCGCACTAGAAGCGGCCGCCCGAGCAGAAGCCGCAGCCCAAGAAACGGCGACACGCGAAGAGGCCGCTCGTGCAGAGGCGGCTGCTCGAGAAAGCGCAGCACGAGAAGAGGCCGCCCTTGCAGAAGCGGCGGCTCGAGAAAAAGAAGAGGCCGCAGCTCGAGAAAAGGCCGCACACGAAGAGGCCGTCCGTGCAGAGGCGGCTGCTCGAGAAAAAGCGGCTCGAGAAGAGGCAGCTCGGGAGGAAACAGCAGCGCTAGAAGCGGCCGCCCAAGCAGAAGCCGTAGCTCGAGAAAAGGCCGCACGCGAAGAGGCCGTCCGTGCAGAAGCGGCGGCTCGAGAAGAGGCAGCTCGAGAAGAGGCAGTACGGGAGGAAGCAGCAGCACTAGAAGCGGCCGCCCGAGCAGAAGCCGCAGCTCGAGAAGAGGCAGCTCGAGAAAAGGCCGCTCGGGCGGAGGCGGAAGCTCAGGCCGGGGAAGTAGCGGCCCAACTCGAGGAGGCTCGCGAGAAAACCGCGGAGCTCGAAGCGACGCTGCTGGCGGCGGCGCGGGAAGAGGCAGCCAGAAGCGAGGCTGAGAGCGCCGAGCCGCTGCGCGTCGGAACTGCACAGCACGCGGCAGTGCGCACCGAAGAGACGAGCTCTGCTGTGCCGACCGCACCAGGAGAGCCGAGCCCGCTGGCCGAAGCAGCCGCGCAAGCATCTGCACCCGAAGTGGCGCCGGCGGTAGCTCAGATAGACGACGAGCCTCCGGTCCATCCGGCCGAAGCGGCCGTATGGACATGTCAGATCAGTTTTTGGCGCGGCTACCGCAAGGCGGCTTTCTACGCGGGAATGTTCTACGAGGGTGAGGACGTAGCCGTCGCCGAGTCGCCGCACTTCCGAGCGCACGGCAACGGTCTGCCGGACCCGACGCCAGAGGCCGAAGAGGCGTACGACGCACTCCGCGAACGGCTCGAAGCCGACGGCTGGACACTGGCGAGAGCCGGCGACACGTGGTTCGACCACGTCTTCGAGCGAAAGCTCACGGCCGCTGCGGAACCGGCGCCGGAGTAAACGCCTCCTTCACCACTCGGATCACCTTCTCACGCGGGCCCTCGGCGACCGGAGCGAGCCCACCGAACTCGAGTCGGGCGAGCTCGACGTGGCCGAAACGCCGCAAGGTCTGGAAGCCGAAGTCCGCCAGGAAGTCCGACGGAAAGATCGTCTTGTGCACCTGGAAGCGCTCGTACTGCGACTCTCCTTCGCGGTAGCGGTACGCGAATGTCTCGAGCGCCTTGGCGCCACGATCGCGCGCGTCGCCGATTGCCGCGAGGAAGAGCGACTGCATGACCCACGGGCTCGAGGTCTCTACGAGGTACGCGCAGGTCACGAGCACGGCGTCGTCCGACGGCGGGCCGGCGGGCAGCTCGGCTGCACGTGGGAACAAGCCGGCGGGGCCGTACTGCATCGAGCCGAGCACCTGCCCGTCCGCGTCGTAATACACGGTCCCCCACGGTCCCCACTCCGTCTCCGCTTTCTCGATCCACTTCCGCTTGTCGGTCGTGCGGCCCTCACGGGTCTGCCACCAGACGCAGCCGTGGCACACGGTTGGCGCATCCTGCAGGGTCAGCCCAGTGAGCCCGGCTACGCGCGGTCCGGTCACTGCGGCCCGATCTCGTCGACGACCACGTCGACGGCCTCAGGGTCGACTTTAGCCATGCGCTCGAGGTACGCCGCAACGCGCTGCTGCACTTCGCGTGCGACATCCGGGACGGAGGACCCCCACTCCACTGCGAGATGTAGCTCGACGCGCACTCGCCCGTCCTCTTCGGAGATGCGCACACCCTTGTGCCTGGGAATCGCGCTTTCCACCAGCCCACGCACGCCGTCGACCTCCCGCGCCGCATCGGCGGCATAGCTTGCGAGGATGTCGCTCGAGATCGTCGTCACCGCAGGGGTTGTAGCACCAGTTCCGTCGCCTCGGGCCGGGCGAAGAACCGGAACGGGACAAACGTGGTGCCGAGTCCCGGCGAGACGTGCATCGTCCCGCCTGGACGCTCGTAGAGGCCCGTCGCGAAGTGCACGCTCGGATGCGCGAAGCGGAACTTCCGTTCGCGTCCCAGCGGCAGGGCGATCTGACCGTCGTGCATGTGCCCGCTGAGCACGAGATCGAACGCGCCGGGCGGCAGGAAGCTCAGGACATAAGGGAAGTGGCACAGCAGGATGCGCAGATCCGCGGCCTCATCCGCGAGCTCCCACGGCCGCGAGCGCCGCTGGCGATATGCGCGCGGGTCGACTCCGACGATCTGAACGCGGCGCCCGCGTAGCTCGACCGTCTCGCTCTCGTCGACGAGCAGCCGCGCCGGAGACAGATCCGTGAGCCCCGCGGTGCGAGAGAAAGGATCTCGACTGTGCTCGACGTCGTGGTTGCCCAAGACGACGAACGGCCGCTCTAACCGCGCAAGCTGTTCACGCAGCAACTGCTCGCCACGCGGACGCGAGACGAGGTCGCCCGTGATCGCAACGAGATCGGGCTTGCGCTCCGTGACCCAGTCGACCGCCCGCTCGACGGCGGCCTCCCCGCGTGAGGGCTGGCCGAGATGGAAGTCCGAGAGGTGTGCGATCCGAAGGCCTACGAGCTCCGCCGGCAGGCCAGGCAGCGGGACGTCGAGCGTCCGCAACCGCACCCACCCGGCCTCGAACCAGCCCCAGCCGACCGCAGCTCCGGCGACGCCGCCGAACAGGGTCGCCGCGCGATTCAGACTTCGAGCTTCTCGAGCATCGGCGTCACCGGGACGACGTGGCGCTTGAACTTCAACTCCGACTCCTCCAGCCCGGCCGCGACGCCCACCAGTTGCGAGAGATGCAGGATCGGCATCGCGAAGTCCTTGCCGGTCGTCTTCTTCAGCTTGGACTGCCACGCGTCGAGCGACAGATGGCAGAGCGGGCACGGGGTGACGATTACGTCTGCACCGGCCTCCTTCGCCTGCTCGATCGGCTGGATCAGTTCGCCGAGCGCCGTCTCCTCGCGGGCCTGGATGATCGGGAAGCCGCAACACTTGATCTTCGCCGGATAGTCGATCGCCTCCCCGCCGCACGCCTCGATGATCCGCTCGAGCGACCAGGGGCGGTCCGGATCTTCGAAGCCGAGGATCTTCGACGGACGCAGGATCTGGCAGCCGTAGAACGGCGCGATCTTCAGTCCCTTGAGCCCCTTGTGCGCCGACTGCTTCAGGAGCTCGTAGCCTTCGCCCTCGGCGATCTCCCACAAGAGGTGTCTCACCTCGACGTTGCCGCTGTACGGCGGCACTCCGACGCGCTCGAGGTTCGTGCTGACGCGGTCGCGCAGGTTCTCGTCGTTCTTCAGCTGCCAATTCGCCTGCCTGAGATTCAGCGTGCAGACGTTGCACACGGTCAGCAGCGTGTCGCAGCCGGCCGCCTCTGCGTACGCGAGGATGCGCGCATTCAGGTGCAGGTAGTAGTCCGGCTCGGCCTCGTGGATGTCGCCCGCGCCGCAGCACGTCACTGTCTCGAGCTCGACGAGCTCGAGACCGACTTTGGGGGCCAAGGCTTTCGTGGAGGAGTCCAGCTCTTTCGCCGAGAGCGACGCTAGACAGCCTTTGTAGTACGCAACCCGTCTCATCCTTCAGCGTGCGGCGGCTCGACACCCGGCTGCACCCCGGGATCGCTGGTTTTCACGCCGGCCTGCTCGGAGAACTCGATCCGCCCGAGCGCGTGCTCGCCCTGGACGATGCCGAGCGCCCCGTCACGACCCTGCTCCTTCACGAGGTGGTAGAGCTTGCGGGACTCGTCGACCCGTTCCGCGACATGCGGCGGAAACGGTGGCGGCACCTTGCCGCGCCTCGCGAGACTGAGGGCGAACTTCATCTCCTTGATGGCCGACAAGACGCCCTGCGTCTTGGGAACGAGCTCCGTCTCGCGCAGCCAGCCGGTCGTCTTCGCCGAGGTGACGAACCAGTTCGCGTGCTTCGCGCCCATGTCGTGATCGATGCCTTGCTTGATCGACTCGGCGCCGAGCTTCGCGATCGCGTCCCGCGGGTCGACGCCCTTCGGACAGCGCTCGTTGCAGAAGTAGCAGCGCGTGCAGTCCCAGATGCCGTGCTCGTCGTTGTAATCGTTCAGTCGCGCGACATCGGCCTGGTCTCGCGGGTCGCCGACGAAGCGCATTCCTTTCGCGAGCGCTGCCGGCCCGAAGAATTCCGGATCGGACTCCATCGAGTTGCACTCCGATACGCAACAGCCGCACATGATGCAGAGCGCCTCTTTGTGGATCACGTTCATCTGCTGCTGCGAAACGATGCGCTCCTTCTCGAGCGGCTCCTCGTAGCCCGGGTCGAGCCAGGGCTTCATCCTGCGGATCTTGTCCCAGAAGGGATCCATGTCGACGACGAGGTCCTTGATCACCGGCATGTTCCCCATCGAAGAGATCACCGGCACATGACCGGACTTCGCAATGTCGTACATGCGCGTCTTGCAGGCGAGGACGGCGGCACCGTCCATGCGCATCCCGCAAGAGCCGCAGATCATCATCCGGCAGCTCTTGCGATACGCGAGCGTGCCGTCGTGCTTGTCCTTGATGATGTCGAGCACATCGAGCAGCGTCACCCAGTCGGGCGCCTCGACCTCGTAGCGCTTCAGCTCCTTCTCGCCGGTCTCCGCGTCGTAGCGCCAGATCTTCAGCGCGACCTCGATCGTCGTCGATCCTGGTGCGGGAGCAAGCTCCGAATGCACTTAGTACGTCCTTTCCTGGGGCTGCCACTTGGTCATGGTCACGGGCTTCCAGTCCACCTGCGGCCGGCCGTCCTGCATCGTCACCAGCGTATGCCGTAGATAGTTCTCATCATCGCGGTTGGGATAGTCATGCGGTCGCGCGTGCGCACCGCGGCTCTCTTTGCGCTCGATGCCGCACGGAACCATGCACGCGGCCAGCTCGAGCAGGAAACCGAGCTCGAGCGCCTGCGTGAGATCGTTGTTGAAGACGTTGCCCTTGTCCTCGACGATCACGCGCTCATAGCGTTCCCGCAGGCCCTCGACGATCTCCCCCTGCTTGCGCATCTGGTCCTCACGGCGGAAGACGCCGAAGTTCTCGTGCATCGACGAGGCGAGCTCGTCGCGAATCGACCAGGGGCGCTCTCCCTCGCTGCGGTCGAGCAGGTCCTTCAGCTCGCGCTCGGCGTCGGCCTCGACGGAAGGCGGAACTTCGACCGTCGTGTTCGCGAGCGCCCAGTCGGCCGCATGACGCCCGACGCGCTTGCCGAACGTGATCGTCTCCATCAGCGCGTTGCCCCCGAGGCGGTTCGCGCCGTGAACGGACACGCACGCGCACTCGCCTGCGGCGTAAAGCCCCTCCACTTCCGTCAGCCCCCAGACGTCGGTGTCGACCCCGCCCATGTGGTAGTGAGCTCCGGGCCGGACCGGAATCGGCTCGTAGATCGGATCGACCCCGGCGAACGTCATCGAGAGCTCGCGCGTTCCGTGCAGCCGCTCCAGGATCTTCTCCGCGCCAAGATGGCGCAGGTCGAGCACGACGTTGCCGTTGATCCCGCGCCCTTCGTCGATCTCCGTCTGCTCCGCGCGTGAGATGACGTCGCGCGACGCGAGCTCCATCGCGTTCGGCGCGTAGCGCTTCA
>DAINSN010000034.1:0-16701 GCA_036741295.1 Gaiellaceae bacterium | reverse complement strand
GGAGAGCACCAGCTCGACAAGCTGGGGGTCACTGGTTCGAGCCCAGTACCGCCCATACAGACCTGCGCAGCCACGGGGAAAGCGCATGGCTGCGCAGGTCACTTCGGTCAGGCGTGCCGGGGAAGCGCGTCCGGTGCGGTCCCTGGTGCGGTCCTGGCAACGCGCCGAGCTACACCGGAATGTCGCTCAGCTTCCCATCGTTGATCGCGACGAACCAAGGCCCCGCGCCCTTAGCGGCGATCGTCGTCTCGATTTCTTGCCACCGTCGCACGATGCGCACCAGGTAGTCCCAGGTCGCCAGGTCCTTCTTTCCAGAGATCCAGAAGACCCGTAGACCGTGTTCGCGGAGGAGGGCGAGCTCGCCGGGCTTCGTTCGGATCCGTCGATCGCGCGCGATCACGATCAAGTCCCTCGCGGCGACCTCAGGGATCCAGACGGGATCAAGCGCGCCGAGCGGGACAGTCGGAATCAGCGGGTGGCCGACATGGATTAAGTCGCGACGGGCGATCGCCAGGGCCTTGCCCAGCCCGAGGACGCTTTCATCCGCGAAGAAGCGAAGTCCAGCGGGGTCGGTTGGCACGCAAGCTCAGGCGGCGACGCCGCTGCGGATCAGCTCGTAGCGCAAAGCTGCTTCGACGTCGGCTCGAGGGAGCTCGTAGAGCTCTGCGATAGTGTCGAGCGGTTCACCAGCCCGGACTTGCTCGCTGATGATCTCCGTTCGAACGCTTCGGACAACCGGCTCGCCGAATTGCCGGAGCGGGTCGATCACGACCTGCTCGATTTCGAAGTGGGGACGGATGCGCTCGACGACTTGATCGCCTGGCCGGAAGACGGCTGACCGTGTGAAGCGTTCAGCTGGTTCTGTAAGGACGATCTGGTCGTTCCGGACGACGACGAGTTGAAGTTCTCGATCGAGGTTGACGTCGTCCTGAACCTGCCAGACGAGCTCGCGTCCGGCGACGTCGAGATACGGTCGTGCGTAGGCGAGTGGATAGCGCGTGTCGAATTTCTCGCGTAGGCGCTCGACGGCGGGACGCATCAGCATGATCGACGCGCCGGCGTCGCGGTATTCGGCCAGGAGGCGAGTCTCGACGAATTCCCCCCACGTGACGACCTCGCTGCCCGTCGGCTCAGCCCGCGCGACGGGTGGATAGCGCTTGCCACGTCGCTTGTAGCCTTCGAGCCAACGGCGGGCGGTGCCCGAGCTCAGGCCAAGCAGTCGATCAACTTGCGCGAGCCCGTAGAGCGGCCGCTCGAGGAGATCCACTGCGGGCGTGTTCGTCACGGTGACGAGTGTAAACGGCGGCGCCTCCGGTTGCGCGGGCCGCGAGGACTCGAAGATGTCAGCGCTGATGGCGCTTGGCCGCGGCGGCGCCCGCTTGCCCGACTGAGCCGGTGCAAGCGGGCGCGCTCCGCCGCGCGCTCGCCGGCGCGAGCTTCCTCGTCGAGGTACGCGCGACACCGCTCGATCTCCTCGCGGGTGAATGGCCGAATGAAAACGAGCCCCACGCCGAAGGATTGTCGCAGTCGAGCCTGATTGCACCGATTGCAGTTTGTTATGGCTCAGAAGTCGAAGGCGAGTTCGTCGCGGCGCAGCTCGCGCTCGACGTAGGCGAGGGTTCGGGTCTCGTCTTTGTGCCACTTCGCGGCGGTCTCGCGCGTGGCCTCGATCATCGCGGTCGCGTCGGCGTCGTCCTTCTCGATGAACGGCATGAGCCTGTTCCAGAGCTCCACGAGGAACGCCTCGATCTCGGCGCCTGTCTCGTCGGCGAACGTCCGAGCTCGCGCGAGCCGCTCGAGGCCGAGCGCGATCGCGTACTTTCTGTCTGGCCGGCGAGCTCGCCGGTATCGGCGGACCTCGTCGGCGAGCACCTTGGAGGTCGGGAGCGGGCCTTCGTCCAGGAGGTCGGCGTGCCGGCGAGCGCGGAAGGTGCCATCCTCGAGGTGCTCGTGTGCGGCCTTCGCTGGGCGACCTGTTGACGTCATTGGCAACTAGCTTACGGCGAGTTTCGGCGGGCTCCGCCGAAAGTGTGTGCGGGCCTGCACGCGGGGTGGGAGCCACAGCCGCCCACGGAGGTACCGGGGGGTCGCTTCACGAACTCTTCGAGCCAGGGTCAGCGCCAGGCGAGGCAGGCCGCGGAAGACGCTCGCGGATCACGTGCTGCGATCCGATGCGCCGCGACGTCGCGGCCGAGTTCGAACGCGTGGCTTCGCGCCTACGGTGATTCCGGCGGAATCAAGCTGTCGAGCGCGAGCATCAAGTCTTGAAGGTCTCTCTCTTCCGTGTCGGCAATCCTGATCAGCGCGCCTGCGGTGTACGTCGCGAGGGCCCAGAGCAGGTAGGCGAAGCTCTTTAGGACCGCGTCTGGAGGGTCGAGACCAGGCACGACCATTTCGGTCATCACCAGGCTAAGCTCGCGCTCCAGTGCCGCAGGGAATCCCTCGCCGGCCACGGACGCGACGAGGCGTAGCGCGCGGGAATGGGCGTCCCTTCCGGCGTCGCTGTCGCCGTCGTGATCTATGCGAACGGTGGGCGTCGTCAACGAAACGACTCTACGCCTGCCCGTCGTAGTAGTTACCGCCGAGCTGCCGGGCCCGTCTGATCACGATGTTGCGCATCGGCTCCTCGATCTGGCGTGCGACGTCGTCGGCGTTAAGGAGGCTGCCTTGGACGTTCACGTTCACGATCGGCTGCAGGAGAATGGGCGTCGCGCCGGCCACGCTCGAGCCGCCGCCGGCGGTGACGAGCTGCGACCGGTACACGCCGGCAGGCGCAGGGGCCACGTTCCCTGCCGGGTTTCCGCCGGGACCCGCCCCCGTACTACTATCGGGCGCCCCTGAGCCGACGCTGCCGCTTTTGCCGCCGCCGAGGAGGTTCGTGAGCGCGTCGATCGCCGACGTCAGATCCCCGAGCGCGTTCGTCAAGTCCGACGTGTCCAACGCGTTCCCGAGGTCCGCCATCGTCAGCCCCACCGACGCGAGAATGTCGCTGAGCTGCTGCTCCGCCTGCGTCACCGTGATCTTCCCGCTCCGCAGGTCCGCGTACACCTTGTTCAGCTTCTTCTCGACGCTCTTCCGCTTCAGCGTCTTGTCGGTCTCATCCGCCTTCTGCGAGTCATCCAAAGCGGAGGCGGCGAGGGAAGCCTGCGCGTCGATCAGCTGCTGGTACGCGTCGTGATACGCCGTCTCCACGTCCGTCCAGTCGGTGCCGGCGAGTCCGTTCCACTGGTCCTGCGCCTCGGCGAGGACGGCGGCTGCGTCGGTGATCGCCTGAGCGTCGGCCGCACGGTTCGAGCCGCTGCTCGCCCCCTTCATGACGTCCATGAACGACCCGTAGGCGCGGAGGAGGTCGTCGCCCTTCTGCTTGATCGTCTGCATGACCGGCGACATGCCGCCCGACTCCAATGACGCGATCTTCCCTTGCGCCCGCTCCGACGCCTTCTGCGCCTGCGCCCGGCCGAGCTGGTCGGCGCCGTAGGTGCGGTTGTTCGCGATCCGGTTCACGACCTGGTCGTCGTAGGCCTTCAGGATCGTGTCTCGCACCGACGCCCAGGCGGTGTCCTCGAACGACCTGAGCTGCGTGATCACTTCGCTCTTCAGCGCGACCAGCTCGGCCATCACCTTCCGCCGGTTCGCGGCGGTGACCATCTTCTCGAACTCCTTCCCGATCGCCAGCAGCTTCGGGGCGATCGACGCGCGCAGATCGTCCGGGAACTTCTTCACGTCATCGCTGAGCGCCTGCAGCTCCGCCTGGACGGCCGCCCTGGTCGGCGCGGGCTTCGCCAGCGCCCGACTCGGCGTGCCGCCGGCGGCGAGGCTGAACAGGCCGCTGACGACGCGCGCGTACCAGCCGGGGCCTTCCTTCGACCGTTCGACAGCCGCCGCCGCCTGCCCCGGCCCCGCGTTCGGATGCGCCTTGAAATACGCGCCATACGTCGGCAACCCCTCGTTGCCGTGCCCGGCCAGCAGGATCGCCAGCGTCTCCGACGTGACGATGTCGAAGCCGATCGACCGGTAGTACCTGTACGCGGCCTCGTAGCCCTTCGAGAGGAACTGGAACAGGCCGTGCGCGCCGCTGCCCTGCGCGTTCATCTTGTTCGGGTCGAGATCCGACTCCTTATAGGCCGCCTCGACCAATTGCAGCGCCTGAACGTGCGTGAGGCCGTGGCTGATCCCGACCGCGTAAATCTCCTTCGCGACCGCCTGCTGCGCCGGCGTCAGCTTGTCGCTGAGGACCAGATGCGTCCCGGCGCCGACGTCCTTCCCCTTCTTCGCCGGCTTGCCGACGTGCAGCCCGCCGGCCGCGGCCGGGGTAGCCGGTGGCGTGCCGCCGCCGCCCGCGTCATACGCTGGGGCGGCGCCCATCGGCGGCGTGTACGCGCCCTGATGCTCACCGACGTGAATGTGGGGGAGCCACGCCTGCCCCGGCACCTTCGCGACCGTCCCGATCACGTCGCCGCGCCGGTAGCTGCCGGTCCCCTTCACCGTCGCGAAGTGCGTCATGAAGTAGGTGTTGCCGCTCTCGTGCCCCTGGTAGTAGATCGTCCAGCCGCCGACCCGCTTCTTGAAGTCCCAGGCGATGAAGTGCGCGTCGAAGAGAACGCCGTCCTCGGGGGCCAGAACCTTCGCGCCCGGGTCGGCGAAGATGTCCACGGCTGGGAAGCCGGGAAGCCCGCCAGTCGGATGCGTCGACTTGAACGTGGCCGGGATCTGCGCAGTCCCGACTGGCCCCTTCGGCGACGTAAACGTGCTCCCGCCCGGCGTGGTCGCCCCCCTTGTGGGGTACGCCGCCTCGAACTGAGCCTGCACAGCCGCCGACTGCGCCGACGACGGCCCGGCCAGGAACCCCAGGCCGTGCTCTTGGAGGAACTTCGCCGTCGCCGCGTCGATGGCCTTACGGTGGATCAGGATCTCGATCGGAATGACGATCGCGGCCATCAGCCCGAGACGCAGCAGAGCGCCACGCAGCAGACCGACCTTCGCGGCCGAGCCCTCAGCGCTGGCCCCAACCGACGTGAACACGCCCGCCCACTTCGACAGCTTCGACGCGACGCCCAATACGAGCAGCAGCTCCATCGTGTGGCTGAACCCGCCCGTAATCTTGTCGACCTTCGTGATGATCGCGTGGAGGTCGTGCAAGGTCGTGACGACGCCCTGCACGGCCAGGTGGAGGTCGCGCTGGATCTCTGCTTGATGCTTCGAGCTCGACAGCCACTCCGTCGTCGGCTTCAGCAACGACACGAGCACCGGCAGAAGCCCCGCGCCAAGGGTCTCCTCGAGCCCCTTGACCTGCGCGTGGAACTTCTTCATCTGCTCACCCAGCCGGCCCTGGTTCTTCTCGAACTCGCCGGCCGCGCCGGCGGTGTCCTTCATCATGATCGCCTGCCCCGCGAGCGCCTTCTGCTGGTTCGTCATCGGTGAGACGCTCCCGGCGACCGCCTTCGAGAGCGCCTCGTGGGCCTTGGTGAGACTGTCCGCGGCCTCGTGCGCCTGGGTCGAGTCCTTGCCCCATTTCGACGTCGCGTCGGCGAGTTTCGCGGTCGCGATCGCGACGGCGTCTTGCGCGAGCTTGACCTTGCCGAGGTCCTGGGCGCCCTTCGAGAAGCCGAGCGTCAGGCCTTCGGCCTTTAGCCGGGTGGCGTCGATGACGATGCCGTATTGGCGGAGGGCGCGGCCGCGGCCGGCGAGGCCCTGCACGAACGCGTCGAGCACGAGGTTCGGGTCGATGTTGCGGACCGATCCGATGTCCGCCGCGCGAGTGACGAGCTCGCGGGAGAGCTTCGACGCCTGCGACTGCCCGAGCCCGACCGAGTGCAGCATCGCGCCGAACTGGTTCGTCCACTTCAGCGAGTCGGCGCGTGCCATCCCGAAGGCGTCGGCGGTCGTCTTCGACCAGCCCTTGATGTAGCCGGCGCTCTTCCCGAACGTCACGTCCGTCCGGTGAATCTCGGCCTGGAGGTTGACCGCTTCCTTGATCGAGTCCTTGACGACCGTCGTGAAGCCGGCGGCGCCGAGGAACGCGCCGGAGGCGAACGCGAGCGACCGGCCGAGATGCGAGAACGCGCCCGAGCCGGCGAGCGCGCCGCGCTCAGCCCCGGTGACCTCCCGGCCGAACAGCGAGAAGCCGCCGGCTGCGCGTCGTGCCTGGCCGCCGGCGTAGTCGTAGGAGAGGCCGAGCTGCCGGGCGGAGCGTTCGGCGAGTTTGCTCGCCGCGATCTGCTCGTCTGACCCCTTGACCGCGGCGCGCGCGGTGGCGCTGTACGCGGTGTAGAGCTGCCGTTGCGCGGCGACCTGGCGGGCGTTGACGGCGACCTGGCCGCTGGCGGCGGCCTCGATCTTCGCGCCAGACCCTTCCGCCTGCCGCTCGACCTCCCGGATCGCGGTGCGCACCTGCCGGGCCGCCGAGACCGCGTCGGTCGCATCTCCCTCGAACGCGATCGGAACGTACTCAGTCACTTCTCACGCCCCGGCCGCGCGCGCGACGTCGCGATGCGGCCGACGTCGCGCGCGCTATGGACGGGCCAGGTGCACCGTCCGTCGACCGGCTTGTTACCTCGGGCCCGCGACACGGCTCATGCCGATGATCATTCCGGCGTAGCGCTGCAGCTCGGCCATAAGCTCCTCGACCAACGAGCGGGATCACGGCCATCAACGGAGCGTCGGTTCGCTCCGGGAGAGCGTGGATGTCCACAAACTCGATGTGCATCCCCAGGGCGTTTTGGCCTGGCGTCTTGAGCGGGACTCCGACAACGACGATGAGATTCCGGGGGCCCCAGGGTTCAACCCCTGACAATGGGTATAGCCCCATCGCGGGCCTCCATAAGGATCCTGCGGGAGCGGGGTCGACCAGGCGGTCAGCTTCGCCGCGGTCACTCGGACGCCGCCTCGGGCGTTCTTACCGTGGACCTGAAGCCAGACCCTCGGCGGTCAGGTAGCCGGCGCGACATTGAGGACTAGACCGGCTGCGTCGCCGCGTCGGGTGCCGGCAGGGCCACCGGATCCGCTGCATGCTCCATCATGTTCAGCGCATAAGCGAGCGCAATCCTGTCGCTCGTGGCGCCATTGTTGGAGACCACGATCTTCACGGCGATCCTCTCCACGTGAATGGCAGCATCGGCCCTGGCCGCGAGCTTCAGCGCTTCGACGTACGCCTTCGACTCGTCGCCGTCGATGATCTCGACCAGTTTCCGGTTGATCGTGTCCCGCAGACCCTCGATGCTCTGCTGCAGGTGGTCGGTGAAGTCGCCGATCGGCGTCCAGTACCTCAGTTCCCACCGGAGCGCCCGGAGCGTCGCCGCGTCGCGCAGCTCCCGCGCCCGCGCCACGATCTGAACTGGCTGGAGGTCCTGCGAGAGAAGCCGCCGGACTTGCTCGAGGGCCACGGCGTCCTCGCCGGCGGGGGGCTCGATCGGGTCGAGCACAGCCTTCACTGCGGCGATCGCGCGATCGCGAGCGTCTGCCACGGCCGCAACCTTGCCGTCGAATCGCTCGTTCGCATCCGTGCGTGCAGCGTCGATCGCGACTTCGCGTTCGGCTTCGGTGAGGGACAGGCTCCGGGTCGCCTCGTCGATCTTCCTGACCATCCCGTCCGCGAGGGCCAAGAGCGCATCGACAGCCCCCTCCAGGATCTGCCGCTTGCCGCGCAGCAGCGCGAGGGTTTTGTAGGGGTCGATCACGTCATGCCTCCAGTTGTGTGGGCCAGGCTCGTTACGTGGTGGCGTTCGTCCTCGAGGACGCCGGCGTCGGCGAGGCGCTCGACCTCTTCCTGCGGGATGCGGTGCCAGCCGCTCGCGCCGAAACGAACCGAGCGGACACGGCCGTCCGCGATCAACGCCCGGACGTACCCCTTCGAGACACCGAGGGCCTCAGAGACCTGCGCGATCGTGTACAGGCGCGGCAACGAGACGGTCGTCACGCGTCTTCACGTCTTTCGTTCATGCCCCCGTTGATCGGAGCGTCCTGCTGTGTGATGGCACCGGAGCGTTACTTTCTTCGGGGTGGCCACTTCCTACGCCTGGGCCCGCGGCTTAGACCCCTCCTATCCCGACTACGCGGGACTCTCCGCGGACGCTCGCGAAGCGCTCGGATGGGCCCAGGAGCTTGACGAGGCGGCGCAGGCGCGGCAGCTCGCCGCGATCGGCCGACAGAACCCCGAGCTCGCCACGGTGACCATCGCCGAGATCGCGAAGGGCGAGAGCATCTCAGCCACCACGGTCAGGCGCCGGATCGCTCACGCGCGATTCGAGCTCTTCGGGTCGCTGAGCGACCGCGGCATCCGGGATCGTAAGAACCGGTGGCAGGAGCTCAAAAACCGGCCGCCCAAGCGATGCGAACATGAGGGCTGCGAGGAGGAACTGCCGATCGATCTAGGGCGCCCCAGACGCTACTGCAGCTGGCACGGCTTACCGTGGGCGCGAGCTCACCGCGCCCGCCTTCGGTTGCGGCGCTCGCCTACCCCGGAGGACGGCGCGCACGGCGACACCCACGAGAACAAGGCCGGGCTAGCGGTGAGAGCCGTCAGGACCTCGTCTTAGGATCGTCGCCGTCGTGAGCGAGGACGAACTTCTGACGTCGGCGGAGGTCGCCGAGATCCTCAACGTCCCTGTCCGTTGGGTCGACGAGCATGGTCGCCGCGGAGACGTGCCCTCCTTGAAGCTCGGCCGCTATCGCCGCTACCGCCGCGGAGACATCGACGCCTGGATACGTGGACAGGCGCGCCGGCGAAGGGACGTCAGACCCTCGCTCTAGCATCAACGCAATGGAAGCCGCGGAACGTCGCCGGTGCGTCGCCGAGCTCCACCCGCTCCACAGCCAGCTCGAGATCGCGCTCATCCTCGGCGTCGGCCCGACGACCGTAGCGCGCGACGAAAAGGAGCTCGGCCTCGAGCGCGAGCGTGGTAGACCGGCAGACGCTGCGTCTCGGCCTGGCGAGAACGTCAAGGCGCGGCTCCGAGCACGTACTGCAGCGCAGCGTCGGGCGCGCCTTGCCCGCGATCGACGATCCGCGGAGCGTTACCGGAGCGACCCGACTCTGACTCTCGAGCAGCTCGGTCGCGATCTCGGCGTGTCGGCGACGCAGGCCATGCGGATCCTCGATCGAGCGGGTGTGCCGCGTCGTCCAACAGGCCGACGTCGCGGTGTGGCCGCGGGTCCGATGAGCGAAGAGACCCGGGCGAAGATCGGCACTCGAAAGCGCCAGTGGTACGCGACGCCGGCCGGCGCGACGCAGCGGTCAGAGGCGTCAACACGGCTAAGCGACCCTGTCGAGCAGTCGACGATGCGGATCCGACGTTGGGGAGTGCACGGAGTCAAAGCGGCACGCGCCGTCGTCTTGCAGCTGCAGCGGCGTCGAAGCGGCGGCCGCCCACCGAGCACGGCGCTGCACAATCGGTGGGTCGCGATGTACGAGGGCGGCGACGCGGAGCTCGAGGAGCTCTTGGTCGGCAGCGAGCTCACGCGGTTCCGGGCGATCGCCTGGCTCGACTGGCAGCGGCACCCCGAAGACTGGCCGCGCGAGCGCTATCCCGCAAGCCGCACCGACGCGGATGACGCCGATCCGAAGTCCCTGCGGCCGATGGAGCGTCGACTACGCGACGCGCTGCGAGCACGGGGGATAAAACCCCTGCAAACCGCGTACGGAAAACTAAAAGCGGCCTAGCTCCGGAAGCCGTGCCGCACGATTTGCGGCATGGCCACGACCGAACTCGAGCAGCGAATCGCCGCGACGGCGCTTGACCTCCTCGCCGACGTTCGGGCCCGCCTGGCTCGCGTCGCCGATGCACTCGCGGACGGCGAGCACGAGCTCGCGTTTCAGATCGTGGAGGACATCGAGCACGAGCTCGCGACGAGGCGGTTCGCGTGACAGCGGCGCGGCGATTCGACTCGATCCCGTTCTCGGAGATCAAGCGCGAGCTCACGGATTGGCTCGAGCCCGGCCGGATCCCGGTCGGCATGGTCACGATTCTCGGCGGCGATCCCGGTCTCGGGAAGAGCCAGTGGACGTGCCTGCTCGCCGCCCGACTGTCACGCGGGGAGCTCGGGCCGCCGGGGATCACGTTGATGCTGACCGCCGAGGACGATCCCTCGCGAACGATCAAGCCCCGCCTCGAGGCCGCCGAGGCAGACGTCAGCTTGATCCGAATCGTTCGAGCCGCGAACAGCGATGGGTTCGCGCTCCCTGACGATGTCGTCGAGCTCGACCGGATCGCCGGCGAGACGCACGCGCGGTTGATCGTCATCGACCCTGTCTCGGCGCACCTGTCCGAGAAGATCAACAGCTGGCGCGATTCCGAGGTTAGGTCGGCGCTGCGGCCGCTGAGCGACCTCGCCGAGCGGTACCAGTGCGCCGTCCTCGCGGTCATGCACCTGAACAAGGGCACCGGCATGCAGGTCCTCTATCGGCTCTCCGGATCGGTCGGTTTCTCTGGCGCTCCCCGCTCCGTTCTCTTCTTCGCGCGCGATCCCGACGACCCAGACGGCGTCGCCGGCCGCCGGCGCGCGCTGTCCCACGAGAAGTGCAACGTCGGGCCCGAGTCGAGCACGCTCCTGTACGAGATCGAGCCCATCCTCATCCCGGCTCGCGACGACGAGCCCGCCGTGAACGTCTCCCGGCTGAAGCTGATCGGCGAGTCGCAGCGCCGAGGCAACGAGCTCCTCGGCTTCAGCGACGGCGACGAGCGTTCCGCCGTCGAAGAGGCGATGGACTTTCTGCGCGCCGAGCTCGCCGCTGGACCGCGCGAACGAGGCGACGTTGTCAAGGCAGCGCGCGCGGAAGGGCACTACTCGGACAAGACGCTCCGGACCGCCCGCGAGCGCCTCGGGGTGACGGTCTCTCGAGCTGGATTCCCGAGCCGCAGCTACTGGCATCTCAGTGGTGCCCAACCCCTCTGGGCACCACTGCAGACCGACCTTGAAGGGCACGACTGGCCGAACCCGCATAGCTCCACGGGTTCCGAGGCCTCCAACGGGCATCCGGGACCCAGTCGTGCCCTATCTCCGGATATGGGCACGACTGGCGAAATTGAGCTCCTCGAGGAGGCCGACGAGCTCGTGCGACGAGGGGAAGCGGCATGGGTGTGAAAGCGCCGCCGCGGCGTCGCGCGGACTGGCGATCGCTGCCGCGCCGGATGTTCACGTTCTGCTCTCGCTGCCGCTCGTTCGCCTACTGCGCTGGCCACCGTCGCAACACGTTGAAGTGCCGGGCCTGCTACGAAGGGCCGGCACGGTGAACGTGCCGTCGCCGGCGGAGCGACTCGACCGAGCGGGAGCCTTCTTGTCGCGGTCGGATCTACGCGAGCTCGGTCTCGGACGGCGCGCCGTCGACGCTGTTTTTCTCGCCTGCGACGTCGTCGTGCTGCCGGGCTACTCGCGGCCGCTGATCCGAGTCGAGGATTACCTCGAGCTCGTCGAACGATCGACGTACCGCGGCGATCGAGTCAGGCCGGCGGCTTGAACGACCGCCGCCGCCCGTGGCATGATCGCGGCGTGCTTCGATTGCGCCGAAGCCAGCCTCTCCGTTCGTTACTGTCTGCGCGCCCTCGGGCTCGGAGGCGCAATCTCCGCTGCCCGGGGGCGTTGCGCTGAAGGAGGACGGCCGTGTCGACCTTGAAGACGAACGCTGAGCTGCTCGTCGAGCTGCGCGAGCTGCTCGTCGAGCTGAACGAGCGGATGCGCAATTACGAGACGCTCTCCAAGGAACCGGATTGCCCAGTGGACGTGCTCGACGAGGGGCTGGTTCTCGCGGCGAAGGCGAACACCCTTCTCCGTGACGAAGCGGCGACGGTCAGCCGGGTGGGGTTCGCGCTCGAGAGGATCATCTGATGCCGAGCGCGTGGGTCAAGCGGCGCCGCGGCCGGACGGGGGTTCGCTATCGCGTCGAGTTTCGTGTCGGAGGCCGGGAGAGTTCGGTGCGCTACGCGGGCAGCTTTCGGACAATGCGTGACGCTGCAGCCAGGAAGGCCTGGGTGACGGGCGAGCTCGCGGCGATGCGCGTGCCCGACCTGACACTGCTCGCCGAGCAGGTCCCAGCGCCGCCGCTCCGCGAGGTCGCGCAACGCTGGCAGGACAGTCGCGTCGATGTGCGCGAGTCGACGCGGATCCAGCACCGGACCGCGCTCGCCCGGGTTCTGCCCATCCTCGGCGATCGCACGATCGACTCCCTCGCTCCTGCGGACGTCGCCGCCCTGGTCAAGGAGCTCGTCGCGCAGGGGAAAGCGCGTGAGAGCGTCCGCAAGAGCCTCACCGCCCTCGCGATGGTGCTCGACTTTGCCGGCGTCGCGCCGAATCCGGCGCGTGATCGAGTGCAGGTGAAGCTGCCGCTCGAGGAGCCGGACGAGTTGGAGACGCCGAGCGCGGATCACGTCGAAGCCGTTGGGTGGCTGCTACCGCTGCCTTATCTGCTCGGGCTCCTGACGCTCGACGCGACCGGTGCGCGCGTCGGGGAGCTCGAGGCGGCACGTGTCAGCGACCTCGACGAATCGCGGAGGGCGTGGCTGGTCCGCGCGGCGGTATCGAAGACGCGGCGACCGCGGTGGGTCGAGCTTCCGGACGATCTGTTCGCGCCGCTCGTCGAGCGTCTGCCGGCGAGGGAGGACAGGCGGCCGGAAGATCCTCTGTTCGCCGGCGTGACGGCTGATCGACTCCGAATGGCGATCGGACGAGCATGTCGCGACGCCGGCGTCCCGCATTTCTCGCCGCACGCCTTGAGGCATCGCCGGATCAGTCTCCTTCACCGAGCCGGAAGCTCGTGGGCGGAAGTCGGCGAGCTCGTCGGCCAGCGGTCGAGGCTCGTCACGGCCGACACCTACACGCACGCGATGCTCGACTATCGCGAGGTCGATCGAGCGAAGCTGCTCGGACGCGCCCGCGCGGTGGGGTCCTCGGTGCGGTCCTCGGCGACTGAAAGAGCCCCGTTTGCAGGGGCGTTCTAGCTCAGTACCGCCCACTTAGCCGTCCGAAGTCCGGCCCGCTGCGCGGGCCATGATGACTTCGGACGGTTCGCGTTCTGCCGAGAGCCTGAGCGAGCCGCGACGGGCAAGCCCGTCGCGGCGGCGGAGGGAATGGGCCGCGCCAGCGTGCGGGCGCCCCTGCGGACGCGCAGTCCGGGTCTATCCTCGGAGCGTGAACGAGCAGGCGGAAGGCGAAGGCGAGGAAGCTGAGGCGAGCGACATCGAGCCGCCGGTTACGGCACGGGAAACGTTGGCCGAGGTTGCGGCGCTTCGAGCCGTGGCCGCGCCGATGCTGGCCGGGGCGGATGCGGAGCTTCAGCCGCACATCGAGGCGCATCTGGACATCTACGCGGAGGTCGTCGAGGAGGTCGTCTTCGCACACCGCCGCATCGCTGACGAGACCGACATCGAGATCGGCGCGGACACCAGATGGTCGGCGATCTGGGAGCTAACCGGCCGGTCCCTAGGAGTCTGCCGGGTCGTCCTCCACGACCTTCGGGGCGGGTTCGCTGGAGAGATGATGGGGTCGATCCGCGGGCTTCACGAGGCCACACAGCTGCTGGCAGCCGTCACGTACCACCGAGAAGAGACGCTGCTCCGCCGCTGGCTCCGTGGTGACTACGTGCGTCCCAAGAAGGCGCGGGCGGTCATGGCCAGGAAGCAGGCATTCGCACTTGCGCGGATGGCCGAGCAGTGCGTCGAGCCAGTCGCCGGCGACATCGTGACGCTCGGCGAAGAGATCTACGACCTCCTCTCGGCCTCAGCGCACCATAGGCGACGGAGCCTTGGCGAGTCGATTTCGGTCCCGCTCCGTGATTTCACGTACGGCCCGCATCCAGACGCGAACGTGCGGGCGTCGTACGTTGTCTACGCGGGCCATCTGATCGAAGAGACCGTCATGGTGATTGCCGATGGCATCGGGGACATCATCGGGCGGGAGTATTTCCACGAGGTCCTGCCGGTCCTGAAGGCGAAGATGGAGGCTGTCCGCGAGCAGCATCCGTTACCGGCCGACGAATGAAATCTGCGGCTAGGGGTCAGGTCTTCCAACGCAGCAACGTGGCGTTGATGGCCACGCCCCGACGGTCGGTCCTCGACGGGCTGTCTCTGCGGCATCGGCAAATGAATGCTCTCTACGCGAGGCCGTGCCCTAGTCAGCCCAATGCAGTGCAAGACCTGACCCGCGTCCTACTTCGGAAAGCTCCACCGCTCTACTGCTGGTCCAGGAAACGAGGGGCCCCCGGCGCGCGGTGTTGGCCTTCCGGCACCCACGGGACGTGGAAGACCGCGAGCCAGTTGTGCTGGGCGACCGGCTCCAACGTAGCCCAACTCGAAGCCTTCAGAATCCCGCTGCACTTGTTGAACGCCGCTCCTATCGCGTCAATCGCGACGTTGAGGTCGTTGAACGTCGGGAACGACTGGAGGGGAGTCTGGTCGACGTGTGCTACGTGGCGATCTACCCAGTCGGAGATCGTCCGGGTTACCTGGCGGAGCGCTGTAAGGTCGGCCTCGATGCGCGAGGCGGGAACGTGGTCTGCCCCTGCGCCTGCGAGCCTGTCGAAGTCGGGGTCGGCCAAATCGCGGATGTGTTCGTCATACATCGAGACGTAGAGTCTTCGCGTCAGCCGGCCCGAATCAGAGGCCATCTCCTTCATCAGTCTCCCGAGGGAGATCACCTGTGGCTTCGTCTCGGCCTGCCGTCTGACCGTCACAGCCTGAGTCGCCAGGTACGTCTGGCCGACGAACGTGAAGAAGGTCGAGGGCGGCAGGTCAGGGTTCGCTTCCACGATCTCGCCGACTTCTCGGTAGATGAGTCGGTGCCAGTGAAGTGAGAGAACTTCGTTCCGGATGCTGTCTTCCAGCCAGCGTTGCCACTTCTGCACGCGCGAGTCCGGCATCGTCCGAGAGGGTCGCAGAAGGACAGCCCGGCCGCATTCGCGAAGTCCGTCGTCGCGCTCTTGGCGATCCGGAGGACGCATGTTTCGCGCCGGTACCGGGCTAGTTTGAAATCTCTACCGCTTCATCGTCTGCCGACCTACCCAGACGCCGAACGCAAAGATCGCAATCAGGCATGCGAGCCACTGGATGCCGGTGGGAGCAAGAAACAGGAGCAAGTACAAGGCGCCAATCAGCGCAATCCCGGCGAGGGAGTAGAGAATCGCGCGGAAGGCATCTCTCAAAGTGCCTCCGGTTGCGACCTAGCGGCTTAGTCGGTCGATCACGAACCAAACGAGGCCCAAGAACGCCAAGCCCTCGAAGAATTCCAAGGGCGTACTTCCTTGCGCCGCACTATCGTGAAGGAACTTCAAGAGATGGAAGCCCTCGCCTGCGGCAAGCATGGGCCGAGTATCTGCCCAACTAGAGGCAACGTCAACGAGGAGCCCGGGCGGCGAGCCGAGCGCCATGGACGCTTCTGATCGACCCGCCTTGCACGGGCTTTACAGCCGGCTGCGATCTAACCATCCATGCGGCTCCCCGGGTCCTCCAGCACTCGTATTGGAGCTAGTGCGCGTTCCGTACGATGTCGTGGTGACGTCGCCGGGCCTGAGGTAACGAGTTGACCTCTGGCCGCTCTTGACCCGTCGTGGTGCGCTGCTGTTCGCAGCGATGTGCGTCATCTGGGGGATCCCCTACCTGATGATCCGCGTGGCGGTGCGGGAGCTCGCGCCCGTCACAATGGTCTTCCTCCGGACGGGGATCGCCGCCGCCCTGCTCATGCCCTTGGCCGCCCGGCGCAGGGAGTTGCGGCCGTTGCTTGGGCACTGGCGGCCGCTGCTCGTCTACACGGCGGTCGAGGTCGCTCTACCCTGGTTCCTGCTCGGCCACGCCGAGACGAGGCTGACCAGCTCGCTGACCGGACTGCTGCTCGCGGCGGTACCGCTCGTCGGAGCGCTGATCGTGACGCTGTCCGGGGAGCGCCAGCGGCTCGGCATCCGGCTCTGGCTCGGGCTCCTCGTCGGCATCGTCGGCGTCGGGGCGATCGTCGGCCTCGACCTCGGCCAGATCGACCTCCTCGCACTCGGTGAGGTCATGCTCGTCGCGACCTGCTACGCGGTCGGCCCGTTGATCCTCGCGCGCCGCATGGGCGGACTACCCGCGCTCGGGATCGTGGCTGCCTCGCTGGCGCTCTCGGCCCTGTTCTACACACCGCTTGCCGCGGCCAACTGGCCCTCCACGTTCCCGTCTGCGCACGTGGTGGAGTCGGTCGTGGGGCTCGCGGTCGTCTGCTCGGCGGCGGCGTTCCTGATCTTCTTCGCGCTGATCAGGGAGGTGGGCCCGCTGCGCGCGACGGTGATCACCTACGTGAATCCGGCCGTCGCGGCAGCGCTCGGCGTGACGCTTCTCAACGAGCGGCTGACCGTCGGCATGGTGATCGGTTTCGTGCTGGTGCTTGCCGGCTGCATCCTGGCGACGGGCGGCACCCCCGAGGCTGTCGCCGAGCCGTAGCGAAACCACCTAAAGCGCCAGGGGATCAGGTCTTGCACCGCAACAACGCGATCGCGCGCGCCTGGCGACGTTCGTTGTTACTGCACGCGACCGCAGCCACTTCCGCGGCATCGTCAACGAATCCTGTCTGCGCGACACCGCGTCGTCGCCCTAGTGCGGTGCAAGACCTGCGCCTCAACTCGGCGGCCGCCTTACGCGCCCGGCCCGGCACCCGCCAGGCCCGGATTCGAAGCCGTTGTGGGGCTTGATTCTGGCGCGGTTGGCCGCCTCCGCCGGCGTCTGAGGGCGGCAAAGAGTGACGATGCTG
>DAINSN010000033.1:13967-16781 GCA_036741295.1 Gaiellaceae bacterium | reverse complement strand
TGAGATGAAGCAATCCGCTCGCGTAACGCAGATGGCGGTGCGACAGAACCTCGAGCAGATATGTCGGCCCGAGCCCGCGCAGCATCTTCCCGCGCAGCACGATCAGCCAGCAGTGCTCGAACATCCGCACCTTGCGCCGGTACTCGTCCTCGATGTCGCGTGACGGCTTCTCCGATGCAAGCGCTTCCGCGTCGTAGACCGCGCGCCGGCCGTGTTGCACCATCAGGTACGGCAGCGCGAGATCGTGACCGAAGCGTGGATCAACCTCGATGTAGTCCGAGCGGCGCACGGTGTAGATGGCTCCGATCCCGCCCGTGATCGAGCCGAGCGCGGACTCGTTCCTGCGCAACCAGCCTTCGAAGCGCCAGTACGTCCCCTCGCGATTCGTCCCTTCGGGGGTCTCGTAGATGCTCGATCCGCACACGTAAGCGACGTCGGCATCCGCGTAGTTGCGCACGAGCTTGCGCAATGCGTCGGGCTGCCACTCCGCATTGGCGTCGGAGAACGCGAGAATCTCGCCCTGGGTCTCGCGAACCGCCCGATTCTGGGCCGCGACCTTTCCTTCTCGCGGGCAGCGCAGAAGCCGCACGCGAGGCTCTCGCGCCGCCACGGCTTCGACGAGCTCGTCGGTGCGATCCGTCGAGGCGTCCGACGCGACCAGGATCTCGAGCCGCTCGGGTGGATAGTCGAGCGCAAGCAGGTTCGCGAGCCGGCGCTCGATCACGTCCTCCTCGTCGTGCGCGGCGACGATCACGCTCACGGACGGAGTGAAGTCGCCCTTCCGCACCGGCCGGGACCGCACGCGCGCCAGCGCCGCAGCAAAAAGCGGATAGCCCACCTGTGTCCAGGCGAGCGCACCCAACGAGAACCAGAACAGAACCTTCACGATCACGAGGAGGATCGTAGTTTCAGAGACCCTTGACGGCGGTTGCGAGGTTGTGGATCGACTCCTTGGCGTCCCCGAACAGCATCACCGTCTTCGGGTTGAGAAACAGCGGATTCTCGATCCCGGCGAAGCCGGGGTTCATGCTCCTTTTCAGAACGACGACCTGCTGTGCGCTATCGACGTTGAGGATGGGCATGCCGTAGATCGGGCTCCCGGCGTTGTTGCGGGCGTCGGGATTGACGACGTCGTTCGCGCCGATCACGAGCGCCACGTCGGTGCGCGAGAACTCCGCGTTCGCGTCGTCCATCTCCTTCAGCTGCGGATAGGGAACATTCGCCTCCGCAAGCAGGACGTTCATGTGGCCCGGCATCCGTCCGGCGACGGGGTGGATCGCGTACGACACGTCGACGCCCCGTGCCTCCAGCAGGTCGGCGAGAGCACGCACGTCGTGTTGGGCCTGCGCGACCGCCATCCCGTAACCGGGCACGAAGACGACCTTGTTCGCGTAGCCGAGCATCACGGCGACGTCGTCCGCGGTTGTGGAACGCACCTCGCCGTCGGTATCTCCACCGGCGCCCGCTCCTGCGGTGGAGGGCGCAAGTTGGCCGAACGCACCGAAGAGCACGTTCGCGATCGACCGGTTCATCGCCCGGCCCATCATGATCGTGAGGAACGTTCCCGACGCGCCGACGAGCATGCCGCTGACAATCAGGACGTTGTTCTCGAGCTCGAATCCGGTTGCCGCCGTTGCCAGGCCGGTCAAGGCGTTCAAAAGCGAGATCACGACCGGCATGTCGGCGCCGCCGATCGGCAGGACGAAGAGGATCCCGAAGAGCGCCGCGCCGGCCAGCAGCGCCCAGATCAGCCATTGCTGCTCGGCACCCGCAGCGATCGCGATTCCGGCCGCGAGCAACGCGGCGAAGAGGAGACCGTTCACGACCTGCTGGAGCGGGTAGGTGATCGGGCGCCCGCGGATGAGTTCCTGCAGCTTCGCGAACGCCACCATCGAGCCCGAGAAGGAGATGCTCCCGATGATCGCGGAGAACACGATCGACGAGCTGATGTCCACCTTGAGCGTTCCCGGGTCCGGTGCGTGCAGGTGGAACTCGGCCAGCGAGATCAGTGCCGCCGCGCCGCCGCCGACGCCGTTGAACAGCGCGACCATCTGGGGCATGGCAGTCATGCGCACCTTGCGCGCGGCGACGGCGCCGAACGCGCCGCCGACGATCATGCCGACGATGATCTCCCAGTAGCTGTTGATCCCCTTCTGCAGGAAGGTGACGACGATCGCGACGAGCATCCCGGCTGCGCCGATCTGGTTTCCCCTCCGTGCGGTTGCCGGGTTCGACAAGAACCGCAACGCCAGGATGAACGTCACGATCGTGATCAGATAGAGAAGGTTCGTGACTTCTCGACTCAACGGTGACCCTCCCAGCGATGCATGTCGGCTTCTGGCCCGCGATCACGCGGCGCCAGAGTCCACCCTCGCCCTTGCCAAGGCAACCAGCCTTGGCCGCGGTCGAGTGCGGCCTCTGGCTTGGTGCTCGCGACCCAGAAACTCGACGGCATCACCGGAAGGATCACTCGGGCTTCTTCTCCCGTTTCTTGAACATCTCGAGCATGCGGTCGGTGACGACGAAGCCGCCGACAACGTTCGCGGACGCCAGCACGACGGCGATCAGTCCGATGACGCTGGTGAGCGTGTCCTTGTGATCGAGACCGGCGACGAGCATCGCGCCGACGATGACGATGCCGTGGATCGCGTTCGTCCCTGACATCAGCGGCGTGTGCAACAGCGTTGGCACCTTGGAGATGACCTCGAAGCCAAGGAAGATCGCGAGCACGAGGATCGTGATCTCGAAGGTCAGAAGGAGCCCGTGACTCATGCCACCTCCCTCGCCTTCGGCTCGGTCGCGCGCGGGAAACCG
>DAINSN010000033.1:0-13957 GCA_036741295.1 Gaiellaceae bacterium | reverse complement strand
GTGTTTCCCCCGCGAGCTCCCTTCTTCTGGAGTGTTCGCTTCGACGTCTGCGCCGCTGAGATCGCCGCAAACGTCGAAGATGAGAAGCGGGGAAACCTCCCGGTTTCCCCCTTCCCTTTCCCCGCACCCGCTCACGCGGCCGCCACCTTCTCTCTTGTTACGCAGGCGCCGGAGGTGATCTCGTCGTCCCAGTCGAGCGCCAGCTCGCCTTCGGGCGCGAGATGCTGCAGCAAAGCGCTCACGTTGCGGGCGTAGAGCTGGCTCGCGTGAAGCGGCATCGTCGACGCGAGGTTCGTCAGGCCGACGAGCGTCACACCGTCCCGCTCGACAATCTCGCCGGGCTCGGTCGATTCCGCGTTGCCACCCGCCTCGGCTGCGAGGTCGACGATCACGGAGCCTGGCCGCATCCGGGCAATCGCAGCCGCAGGGATCAGCTTCGGCGCCGGCCGTCCGGGAATGAGCGCCGTGGTGATGACGACGTCGTAGTCCGGGATGCGCTCCGCGAGCTCCTCCTGCTGCCTGCGCTGCTCGTCCTCACTCAGTTCGCGAGCGTAACCGCCAGCAGTTTCCTCGCCGCGCACGCCGAGCTCGAGGAACGTCGCGCCGAGACTTTCGACCTGCTCCTTCACGACCGGCCGCACGTCGAAGCCGGCGACGACTGCACCGAGGCGACGCGCCGTCGCGATCGCCTGTAGTCCCGCAACGCCGGCCCCGAGAACGAGCACTTTCGCCGGAGCCACCGTTCCGGCCGCGGTCATCAGCATCGGAAAGAAGCGGGGGAGACGCTCCGCAGCCAGCAGGACAGCCTTGTAGCCGGACACGGTCGCCTGTGACGACAGCGCGTCCATCGACTGTGCGCGCGTGGTGCGCGGGATCGACTCCATCGCGAAGGCCTGGACCCCGCCCTTCGCAAGCAACTCGATCCCGGCGGGATCCGTCAGCGGCTCGAGGAATCCGATCAGCACCTGGCCGTTACGCAGTCGCTGCGCTTCCTCGCTCGTCGGCTTCCGCACCTTGACGACCGCGTCGGCGTCCCACACCTGATCCGCGAGCTCTGCACCGGCCTCGCGGTACGCGTCGTCGGGAAATGACGCAGCCACCCCGGCGCCTCGCTCGACGACGACTTCGAAGCCGCCTGCCACCAGCTTCGACACGGCTTCAGGGACGAGCGCCACTCGGCGCTCGCCCGGCTCGACCTCCCGCGGAACGCCGATTCGCACGGCGCGATCTTATGCGGCTCTACCGGCGGCACGTCGCGGTGTCCCCGCGTGCCACCGGCAGAACCGCCGATACCCTGAGACGGAGTGACCCATTTCATCCACACCTATGGGCTTTGGTTCGTGTTCGGGGTCGTCTGCGCCGAGTCCGCGGGCTTGTGGCTTCCGGGTGAAACAGCGCTGATCGCCGCGGGTGTCTACGCGTCCAACGGACACCTGTCGATCACCGCAGTCATCGCCGTTGCGGCAGCCGGCGCGATCATCGGTGACAACATCGGGTACTGGCTGGGACGCGAGGGCGGGCGTCGTCTGATCGACCGCTATCCCTGGATGAAGCGCCAGACGGATCGCGTCATGCCTCGGGCGGAAAGGTTCTTCGATAAGCACGGCGGCAAGGCGGTGTTCTTCGCACGATTCTTCGGCGGAATTCGAGTCACGGGAGCATGGATGGCCGGGATCACGCGAATGCCCTGGTGGCGATTCCTGGTCTGGAACGCGCTGGGCGGAATTGTCTGGGCGACCGGCGTCGGGCTCCTCTCCTACTACGCAGGCAGGGCGGTGGCCGATGCCGTCGCCCGTTACGGCGCGTACGGGGGAGCGGGCATCGCGGTAGTCGTCGTGCTGGCGTTCGTGGGGATCCACCTGTGGCGCCGGCGCCTGGAGACGGCATGAAGGCAATCGCCTGCGCGCTGCTCGTGTGCGCGCTTTTCGCCGCGCGGGGGGCGAGCGCCGTCAGTCCGTTGCCGGCGTTCCAACACGTCGTGGTGATCGTCTTCGAGAACAAGGAATCGCCGAGCGTGCTCGGGAATCGCGCCGCTCCGACCTTCAACGCCTACGCACGCCGTTACGCAAAGCTCACGCGCTATTACGGCATCACGCATCCGAGCCTGCCGAACTATCTGGCGCTCGTCTCCGGCTCGACGCAGGGGATCACGACCGACTGCACCGACTGCGTCGTCGACGCGACGAGCCTGGCGGACACGATCGAGGCATCAGGGCGGACCTGGAAGACCTACCTGGAGGGATTGCCCGCGCCGGGGTACCTCGGAGCCGGGAGCGGCCTCTACGCAAAGAAGCACAATCCCTTCGCGTACTTTCGCGACATTGCTGCGGACCCAGCGCGCCGCGCGCGGCTCGTGCCGCTTTCGCAGTTGGCCGCCGACGTCCGCGCGAAAGCGCTGCCGAGCTTCTCGCTCGTCGTTCCGGACCTTTGTCACTCGATGCACGACTGCTCGGTGTCCACGGGCGATGCGTGGCTACGCAGCCAGGTCGGAAGGTTCCTACAGCTCCCGAAGACGGTCGTCTTCGTCCTGTTCGACGAGGGCAAGAGCAAGATCCTTGGTGGCGGCCACACGACGGCGCTGGCGTTGGGGAAGGCCGTCCGGCCCGGCTCCCGTTTCGCGGGCGTGACGAGCCACTACGGGATCCTGCGCACGATCGAACAGGCGTGGGGCTTGCCGCTGCTCGGGCAGTCGGCACACGCCGCCCCGATCACCGGCATCTGGCGCTAGTACCCCGCTGAAGGGAAAAGCCGCGCGGTCTGGAATGACGTCGAGTCGATGCTGGCTGACCTCGCCTCCGCGCTCGCTGCACGCGATCCTGCGACAGCGGCGCACTGCGCGCGCGTCACCTTCCTGTCCCGGCGGCTCGCGGCCTGGCTCGAGTGGGACGACCGGAAGCTCCGGACGGTCGAGGTCGGAGCGCCGCTGCACGACATCGGCAAGGTGACGATCTCCGAGGCGCTCTTGCGCAAGCGCGGCCCGCTGCTGCCGCACGAGCTCGCCGAGATCCGGACGCACCCGGCCGCGGGTGCGAAGCTGATCAGCCCGGTCGGCCCGGCCCGGGATGCGCTGCCGTACGTCCTGTACCACCATGAGCGCTGGGACGGTGGCGGCTACCCCACCGGCCGGCGCGGCACGGAGATCCCGGAGGGAGCCCGGCTGCTTGCCGTCGCGGATGCATTCGACGCCATGACTTCGACGCGTCCCTACCGCCGCGCATTGCCGACCACCCGCGCACTCGGTGAGATCAAGCGTTGCGCAGGTACGCAGTTCGACCCCGCGTTCGCGCACGCCTTTCTCGACGCGTGGAGCGCAGGCACATTGCTGGCCACAGCAGCCTCGTAACACCTGTTTCGAACCAGCCTCTGACGTCTTGCGAATAAGGCGTGTCCCGCGGCATTTGTCATCTACCGAGTCCAAGCCGCGGGGTAGAGAGGGGGCGCTGGGTCACAGCGTCGCCCACACCTCGAGCTTCGAGCGCGTCCGCTTGATCACCTCGTCCGTGTACTCGGTCGTGCTCGCGTGTCCGCCGAGGTCGGCCGTGCGGATCCCCTGCGAGACGGCCTCGAGACATGCTTCGCGGATGGCGCGGCCGACCTGCTGCGCGCGCTCGTCTCCGTAGGCGAGCAGCGCCGCGCCGGCGAGGATCATCGCCATCGGGTTCGCGACATCCTTGCCGCGAAGCGAAGGCGCCGTTCCATGCGCCGCCTCCGCCATCAACGCCTTCGGCTCGTAGTCCTGTTCGAACGCGACGAGCAGCGACTCTGAGCCTGCGATCGAGCCGAAGAGCGGCAGCACGAGGTCGGACAGGATGTCGCCGTCACGGTTGAGCGCGGGAATCACGAGCGGATCCCCGGCCGAAGCGATCAGCAGCGCGAAGGTTGCATCGATGAGCTGCGGCTCGTACGGCACGTCGGGATGTCGCTCGGCCGCCGCGTCCATCTCCTCTTTCAGCATCCCTTCGTAGGTCGGGCTCACCGTGTACTTGGGGCCGCCGAATACCTTCGCGTCCACCTGATCGGCCAGGCGGAACGAGAACTCGGCGACGGCACGGCAGATGCGCCGCTCGATGCGCTCCGTGCGGAAGGCGACCTCGTCGTCACCTTCGCCCTCGCGCCACTCCTCTGCGCCGTAGGCGTCGCCGACCGCCATGCGCACGATCGAGATCGGCGCATGCACGCCGCCGAACGGCACGACGCCCGGGATGCGGCGCCCCGTCCGCACGATCACCTTCCCGCCGATCTCCTCCCGCAGGATGCGGTTCGGCGAACCGACGTCGTCGCGCCCTTCCGGCGTGATCGTCGCGGCCTTGAGGCCGAGGCCGTGCTCTCGGATCGCCAAGGCAGCCTCGTGGACGACACCATTCTTCGTCGCCTGCCGCGACTCCAGGGAGAGGTCGAAGCGGGGAAACTCGAGCTCGAGGCCGGTCACCTCCGGGGCAAGGACGCGCAGGGCCTCCTCCAGCAGTTCCTGGCCGGTTTCGTCGCCTTCCAGCACAATGATCGTTTTGGCGTCCAAGGCCGAGGACACTAGCGAGGAGCATGCCGAGGAAGGGGGGATGGAGACGCGAAGGCTCGCGCGGACGCTTCCGCTATGTCGACGCGCGTGGGAACCGCATCACGGACGAGGAGAGGCTCGAGCGGATCAAGTCACTCGTCATCCCTCCGGCGTGGAGGGAGGTGTGGATCGCAGCGAGCGCTTCAGCGGATCTGCAAGCGACGGGGGTCGACGCTGCCGGCAGGAAGCAGTACCTGTATCACCCGAATTTCCGCGCACAGCAGGAGCAGGCGAAGTTCGACGGTCTGATCCGCTTTGCCGAGCGTCTGCCCGACTTGCGGGCTGCGATGTCGAGCCACATGGACAACGATGTGCTCGACCTCGAGCGTGTCGCGGCGATCGCGACGCGACTGATCAACGAGGGGTGGTTTCGCGTCGGGACCGAGCGGTATGCAAAGGAGTCGAAGACGTTCGGGATCACGACGCTGCGCAAGGGCCACGTGCACGTGCGCGGGCATCGGATCACCTTTGACTTCCGCGGCAAGCACAAGTCGGCCGTTCGCACGACGTTCGTGGACGCCGAGCTGGCGGACGCGATCAAGGAACTGCTCGCGTTGCCGCGCACCGGCCGTCTCTTCCGCTACGAGTGGGACGGAGGCTTGTCCGCGCTCACGGGCTCGAAGCTGAACGAATACGTGCGGGCGCACCTCGGTGAGGAATTCACCGCCAAGGACTTCCGGACGTGGGGCGGCACGCTGATTGCTGCGATCGCGCTGGCGGAGCGCGGCCCGTCCGAAACGGAGGCGGAGGCGAAGCGCACGCTTGCCGCAGCGATGCGCCGGGTGGGAAAGCAGCTCGGGAACACGCCGGCCGTCGCGCGCAGCTCGTATGTAAGTCCGGCGGTGATCGACCAGTATCTGGACGGGATAACGATCGAAGATTTCCGGCCTCGCCATTTGCGCGTGATTGGAGCGCGTGACTTGGGCCTAGACCACGAGGAACAAGCCTTGTTGAGCCTGCTCCGTTCCTGGCGAATTAAGCAGTCCCGAGCGGTCGCTTGATTCTGAATCCTTTGCGCTAGGCTCAATCGAATTCAAATCGCCCGAGACGGGAGGAAATCGGTGGCACGTGTTACGAGACTGGTCTGCGACGATTGCGGCAAGGAAGTCGACGAGGCCAAAGGCGCAGTGATGCGGATCAATTTCACGGACGCGCGGCGCGGTTCCAAGCAGGCCGATCTCTGCGACGCCTGCGCCGGCAAGATGCCGGGCCAAACGGTCGCGCGACGGGGTCGACGTCCCAAGTCCACGACCTCTGACTGAGGCGCTTGGTGCACGCTGCGCGGCTTCTGGTGCATGCGTGCGGCTTCTTTTGGACGGCCGCGCGGGCGAAGCCCGCACGGCCTCTATGCGGCGCCGCCGAGTCGGCGCCTTCGACGCCGCCGCCTAGGCCTTTCCCGCTCCTAGCGTCCAGGGCCTCGGGCGTCGTCTGAACGCCCGACTAGAGTAGGTCAGTTGGGTCTGAACCTCATCACCGGCCCGGCTAACGCCGGGAAGGTGGCGCTCCTGCTCCGCCGGTACCTCGAGGCACTTCCTCGGGAGCCGTATCTGATCGTGCCTAACCGGTCGGACGTCGAGGAGCGAGAGCGGGAGCTACTCGCCATCCAGCCGGCTCTGCTGGGCGGCTCGATCGGCACCTTCGACGACCTCTTCAAGCGGCTCGCGCGGGGCGGCAGCGAGTCGCGGCCCGTGGCGACCGAGGCTCAGCGGGCTCTCATCGTCCGCCGGGCACTCGCCGGCCAGTCCCTCAACGGTCTCGGCCGTTCGGCCCGCTTCGGCGGCTTCGCGGACGCGCTGCTCGCGACCGTGGGTGAGCTCGAGTCCGGGTTGCTCGACCCGAACGACTTGGACGGTGAGCTCGCGGCGCTGTATGCCGCGTATCGCGGCGAGCTCGACCGGCTCGGCATGTGGGACCGCGATCTGCTGCGCCGGCGTGCGGCGGAACGAGTCGCGGGGGAGCTCGACGCCTGGGGCGGCGAGCCGGTCTTCGCCTATGGCTTCGAAGATCTGACGGGCGCGGAGTGGGCGCTGCTGCAGGCGCTCGCCGGCCGCAGCGAAGTAACCGTGTCGATGCCGTACGAGCCGGGTAGAACTGCGTTCGCGTCGCTTCGCCGGACGATGGAGGACTTGACCGGTCTCACCGACGGCCACATCGAGGAGCTGCCGCCGGCTTACGCCGACTTTGCGGAGCCGGCGCTCGCGCATCTCGAGCGCACGCTCTTCGCCGAGTCCGGGCCCGACGCACCCGAGATCGAAGGGGCGATTCGCTTCTTCGAGAGCGCGGGCAAGCGCGGCGCGCTCGAGCTCGTAGGCGAGGAGCTGCTTGCGCTGATCCGGTCCGGCGTCGCACCGGAACAGATCGGCATCGTCTGCCCCTCGCTCGAGCGCTGGCAGGCGCCGCTCGAGACCGCGCTCGGCACGCTCGGCGTTCCGTACGCGCTCGAGGCCTCTGCGCGGTTGGACAAGACGCCGTACGGCCAGGCGCTTCTGAGCCTCCTTCGGTTTGCGTGGCTCGGCGGCGGCCGTGGCGATCTCTACACGTTCCTCCGCTCGCCCTACTCGAGCCTCACGCGGCAGAACGTCGACTTCCTGGAGGGACGCCTCCGTGGGCGCGCAGTCGATTCGCCGGAGCGAGTCGAAGAAGAGACGATCAGGCTGCGCGACGGCCAGCCGTTGGCGGTCCTCGAGGCGTTGCGTTCGGCGCCGTCCCCGCTCGACGCTGTTGCCGGGCTCGCGGTCTTCATGCTGCGCGCGGCTTACGGGCTCGAGGCACCGCCGGTCGGCGAGCTCTCGCGCCAGGACATCCGTGCGCACGAGGCCGTGATGCGGCTCGTCGGAGAGCTGCGTGGTTGGAGCGAGCTCGAGGGTTCGCTCTCGACCGAAGAAGTCTTCGCCGCCGTTGAGCGGGCGGAAGTTCGGCGCTCGTCAACGGGCGAAGCGGGACGGATCGCCGTGCTCGATCTTCTGCGCGCCCGCACGCGACGCTTCGAAGTGGTCTTCCTGCTTGGCCTGGAGGAGGGGAGCCTGCCGCGTCGAGGCCACGAGTCCCCGTTCCTGGGCGACGACGCACGGCGCGATCTCGACGAGCGCTCGCGTGCGCGGTTGATGCGGCCGGACCAGGTCGCGCGTGACCGTTACCTCTTCTACACCGCCTGCACGCGCGCGAGCCGGCGCTTGTACCTGGTGCGCGAAGCCGCGACCGACGAGGGCAGCCCGCGCGAGCCGAGCCCGTTCTGGGACGAAGTGCAAGCCGTGTTCGCGAAGGACGACGTGGTGCGCTGGACGCGCCGGCGTCCACTGTCCGCGCTTACTTGGCCGCTGGAAGAAGCTCCGACGGACCGGGAGCGCCTGCGCGCGGTTGCCATTCGTGCAGCCGATGACAGCATCGGGGCCGATGCGATTGCGACGGCGAACGGGTGGGACCGGCGCCTCGCCCGCGCGCTGCGTGCGTTCGACCGGCCGACACGCCTGACACACCCGCTGGTGCTTGCCGAGCTGGCCGCGAAGGCGACTTTCGGTGTCACGGAATTGGAGCGGTTCGCGGACTGCTCCTCGATCTGGTTTCTCGAGCGTCTGATCGATCCGAAGAGCATCGACGCGCGAGTCGATGCACGAATGCGCGGGCAGGTCGCACACCAGGCGCTCTACAAGTTCTATTCAGGCCTCCCGAAGGAGCTCGGGGCGGACCGTGTCGAGCAGGATCGGGTCGAGGACGCGCTCGCCTTCCTGCGGAAGTGCCTCGACGATGCGGTGCAGGGAGTTCGTGTGGAGTTGACCGACCTCGAGCGGCGTGAGCTTCGGCACGGGCTCTGGCGGGACCTCGAGGCGTTCGTCCGCGAGGAGGCTGTGGCAGATATGCCGCTCGTTCCACGACGCTTCGAGGTGCTCTTCGGATCGGAACGTTCCGCGCCGGAGCTCCAGCGCGGGCTCGAGCTCGCCGAGGGCATCACCCTCTCCGGGAAGATCGACCGCATCGACGTCGATCCGTTCAGCGCCCGCGGGATCGTCCAGGACTACAAGGCGGGCAAGTACGCTCACTCGGCGCAGCAGATCGAATCGGAGAAGCGCCTTCAGATTCCGCTGTACATGCTCGTGTTGCGCGACCTCGTCGGCGTCGAGCCCCTGGGTGGTCTCTACCGCCCGCTCTCCGGCGAACGCAAGGCGCGCGGGCTGCTGCGTGCGGAGGCGCGCGAGGACGGCATCCCGGGCTTCGCGAAGAACGACTATCTCGCGGAGGAAGAGTTTTGGGGCAAGGTGGAAGGTGCACGCGAGTTGGCCGTAGGGATCGTCGAACGCATCCGGACGGGCGACGTGCAGCACGATCCGAAGGGCGGCGACTGCCCGACGTGGTGCGAGCTTGCGTCGATGTGCCGGATCAAGCGCGCATGAACCTCAACCCGGAACAGCAGCAGGCTGTCGACGCGCGCGGGCTCGTGTTCGTCTCAGCGGGCGCAGGCACCGGGAAGACGAAGGTCCTCGTGGAACGCTTCGCCCGCGCCGTGTGCGACGAGGGCGTCGACGTCGAGTCGATCCTGGTGATCACGTACACGGAAAAGGCGGCGGGCGAGCTCCGCAGCAGGATCCGCGCGGGCCTGATCGAACGCGGACGCCCCGATCTGGCCCGCGAGCTCGACGGCGCGTGGATCTCGACGATTCACGGCTTCTGTCATCGCCTGCTCCGCTCCCATCCGTTCGCGGCGGGCGTCGACCCTCGCTTTCGCGTGCTCGACGAGAGCCAGGGACGCGTCCTGCGCGGAGAGGCGTTCGCCACGGCTCTGACTGCCTTCTGCGCCAGCGACGACCCGGCTCGGCTGCGGCTGCTTGCTGTGTACGGAGCGGACGGACTGCGGCGGATGCTCACGGGCGTCTACGAGACGCTGAGGTCGGCAGGGCGCGAGCTCGTTCTCGAGTTGGGCGAGCACCCGAGCCTCGTCGAGCGACTGAACGAGTTTCGCGAGGCGGCTCGCTGTCTCGCGGATGACGACGCCTCGGGTGACGCACAGCGCGACACGGGGAGGCAGGCGCTCGCGTATCTCGAGCCTGACGCGCGCGCGGACAGGCTCTTCGACCTCGCCGACCTGAGACTGCGCGGCGAGCGGGCTGCGACGTACGAAGAGGCGCGCCGCCTCGTCGAACAAGCTGCCCTGGACGAGCTTGCCGCGGCCGACCGCGACCTGCTGCAAGAGCTGCTCGTCGGCTTCGCCGCCGCCTACCAGGAGGGGAAGGACCGAGAATCGGCGCTCGACTTCGAGGATCTGCAGTTGCGCGCGCGCGATCTCTTGCGCGACGACAAGGGAATCCGTGAAAGAGAGCAGCTGCGCTTCCAGTCGATGATGGTCGACGAGTTCCAGGACACGAACCGGCTGCAGTGCGAGCTGATCGACCTGCTCTCCGAGGGCCCCGGCGGCCGGGAGCGGTTCTTCGTCGGTGACGAGTTCCAGTCGATCTACGGCTTCCGTCATGCCGACGTGGAGGTCTTCCGCGAGCGTCGCGAGCAGGCCGGCGACGGCGTGTTGCCGCTGACGATGAATTACCGCTCACGCCCGGAGGTGCTCGCGGTCGTGAACCATCTCTTCCGCGCGGACTTCGGCGACGAGTTCCAGCCTCTGGCGGCGTCGGGGGACTTTCCCGATCCGGTCTTCGGCGCTCCGGTCGAGTTGCTCGTGACGGAGAAGTCGACGTACTCGGGAACCCACGTCCACTGGCGGCGCGGCGAGGCGCGCGCGATTGCTCGGCGCATCCGTGACCTCATCGCCGCCGGCGACGCGACTCCGGGGGAGATCGTCCTGCTCTTCGCCGCCGGCACCGACGCCGAGTGGTACGAGGAGGAGCTCCGCACGCTCGGCGTGCCGACGTACCGCAGCACGGGACGCGGGTACTTTGGCCAGCAACAGGTCGTCGACCTCCTCGCGTACCTGCGCCTGCTCCGGAACAGGTACGACGACGAGGCGCTCGTGAGCGTGCTCGCATCCCCGTTCGTCGGGATCTCGAATGACGGGCTCTTGCTCCTTCGGCGCGCGGCGCCCAAGCGACCGCTCTTCGTGGCGCTCGAGCGCGAGCTGCCCGAGACCTTCCCACAGCGCGACGCTCAGCTCCTGCGCGCATTTCGCCAGCGCTACGACCGGCTGAGCGCCGCACTGGCGCGTCTCTCCCTCGAGCGGCTCTGCGAGCGGATCATCTCCGAGCACGACTACGACCTCGCCGTGCTTGCGCGGTGGGACGGTCGGCGCCGCTACGCGAACCTGCGCAAGCTCGCGCGGCTTGCGCGCTCGTACGAGGAGCTGCGCGGCCCCGACGTGGAAGGGTTCGTACGGTTCGTGCGCGACCAGGAAGCGGTCGGCGCGCGCGAGCTGGAAGCCGTGGCGGAGGAAGAAGGGGGAGACGCCGTTCGGCTCCTGACGATCCACGCGGCGAAGGGTCTGGAGTTCAAAGTCGTCGTCGTCGCGGACGCGGGTCGCGACAGAGCGCCGCCGGCGTCCCACGAGATCCTGGCCCTCTCCGACGGTCGCTTCGGCTTCCGCGTCGCCGACCCGATCACGAGCAAGCCGCGCGGTGCGTATGCCTACGACGAGGTCCAGGAGGCCCGCAAGGAGGAAGAGCGCGCGGAGCGCCTGCGTCTTTATTACGTCGCCATGACGCGCGCGATCGACCGCCTGATCATCTCGGGCTCGATCGATCCCGAGCGGACGTCTGACGACACGACGCCGATCGGCTGGGTGCTCGGCCGGCTCGATGCGAAGGACGAGATCGAGCGCGCAGGTGGCGAGCCCGTAGAGCTCGAGCGTGAAGGCGCGCGCGTGATTCTGCGCGTCGACCGCTTCGCAGCTGACCCGGAGGAGGTCGCCGTCGATGCTCCCGCAGAGGACGCGCAGCTCGCGCTGTTCGATGAGGGCGGCGCCGGTGTGTTGCCCGCGCTCGTTCCGGCTCTGCAGCCGCTTGCCGAAGTTCCCACGCCGCCGGTGCATCGCGTCCGGCGCCTGTCGTTCAGTGCGCTCGCGTTGTTCGACCGCTGCTCGTACCGGTACTACGCCGAGCGGGTCGTCGGGATGCGGCCGACCGACGACCGGCGCGCCGCCGCCACACCGGGCACGGCAGGGTTGGCGGCAACGGAGATCGGCGACGCCGTGCACCGGCTGCTCGAGCTGGTCAACCTGGAACAGCCGCTGCCGCCGGACGATCTCGCCGCCCGCGTGCGCGGTTGGTATCCGAGTGTGGCCGAAGACGAGCTGGAACGGATCGACGGGTTCGTCCGCTCGTACTGCGAGTCGGAGCTCGCGCGGCGCGTCGCGACGCTTCCGAGCGCGCGGCCCGAGCGGCCGTTCGCGTTCGAGCACGACGGCGTCCTCTTGCACGGCCGGCTCGACGTGCTCCAGATCGAGGGTGAGCGCGCAGTGGTCGTTGATTACAAGACGAACTCGCTCGCAGAGGGCACGCCGGAGGAGATCGTCGAGAACGACTACCACTTGCAGCGCCTCGTCTACGCGCTCGCCTGCTTCCGCGCCGGTGCGCAGGAGGTGGAGGTCGTGTACCACTTCCTCGAGCGCCCGGACGCAGTCGTCTCGACCGTGTTCCGCATCGAGCAGATCTCGGAGCTCGAGGAAGAGCTGAGCGAGGCGATCGCACGGATCAACGGCGGCGAGTTCCGTCCGACGCCGAGCGAGTTCATCTGTGCCGGCTGCCCGGCGCTCGACGTCGTCTGCGCGGGCCCACGCCTGCGCTCGGCGGGCTACGCCGAGCACGCACTCGCTACCGTCTACTAGTGGCCCTACCGGCAATACTTGCCGGCCTCTCGCCCGCGATCACGCGGCGCCAGAGCCCACCCTCGCCCTTAGCAAGGCTGTCCAGCCTTGCTGCGGTTGAGTGCGGCCTCTGGCTTGGTGCTCGCGACCGAGAGACTCGGCAGCATCACCGGCAGGGCCACTAGTGGCCCGCAGCTTCGTCAAGGGGGCGCGCCGACGCGTCGGCCCGAAGCGTGCCCGGATTCGCGAGATCATCGACCGGCTCGCCGCCGAGCATCCGGACGCGACGATCGCCCTCAAGACCCGATCGCCTCTGGAGCTACTCGTTGCGGTGATGCTCTCGGCGCAGACGACCGACGTCAACGTCAATCGTGTCACCGAGAAGCTGTTCGTCAAGTACCGCAAGCCCGAGGACTACCTTGCGGTCCCGCCCGAGGAGCTCGAGCGCGACATCTTCGCGACGGGGTTTTTTCGTCAGAAGACGAAGTCGTTGCGCGGGACGATGGCAATGCTGCTCACGGAGTTCGACGGGCAGGTCCCCAGCCGCCTCGAGGAGCTCGTCCGCCTGCCGGGTGTCGCCCGCAAGACGGCGAACGTCGTCGCGGCCGAGCTCGGCGAGCCCCAGGGGATCGTGGTCGACACGCACGTTCGCCGGCTGTCGCAACGGCTCGGCCTGACGAAACAGGAGGATCCGGTGAAGATCGAGCGCGACCTGATGAAGATCGTGCCGCGCGAGGACTGGGGCCGCTTCCCACACCTTTTGATCTGGCACGGGCGGCGGGTCTGCCTCGCGCGTCTGCCGCGCTGCGAGGAGTGCGTGCTCAACGACCTCTGTCCGTCATCGCGTGTCTGAGCTCCAGCATCCCGATTCACGGAGCTTCGAGCTCGTCGCCGACTTGTACGAGCGCGCGCGTCCGGGCTACCCGCAGGAGGCGATTGATTGGGCCGCCGGCAAGATCGGCCTCGGCAGCGCGAGTACGGTCCTCGACCTCGGCGCCGGGACCGGAAAATTGACGCGCGCGCTGATCGAGACCGGCGCACGCGTGATCGCGGTCGAGCCGGGCGACACGATGCGGGCCGAGCTCGAGCACGCGCTTCCAGACGTCGAAGCGCTGCGCGGCGCGGCCGAGGAGATCCCGCTGCCCGACCAGAGCGTGGACTGTGTCGCGGTCGGCCAGGCTTTCCATTGGTTCCGGCACGACGAAGCGATGCCGGAGCTGTACCGCGTGCTCCGTCCAGGCGGCGGTTTGGCGCTCCTCTGGAACTCCCGCGATCAGGAGGCACCGTTGCAGCGGGAGATCAGCGCGCTGATTTCGCCCTTCGTCCCGCCCGACCGGTCCGATCGCGACCGTTGGCCGGACGCGCTCGAGGAGAGCCAACTGTTCACCCAGATCGAAGAGGCTCATTTCAAGTTCGTCCAAGAGCTCGATGCCGACGCGCTTTGCGCGCGAATCGGCTCGACCAGCTTCGTCGCAGCAGCGTCGATCGAGGCTCGTCGCGAGCTTGACGCCCGGTTGCGCGACGTCGTCGCGCGGCTGGGCGGTCTGGTCGCGTTTCCCTACGTGACCGACGTGTACGTCAGCTTCGCGGTGTGAGTGCGACGAGCAGGCCGCCGTCGTCGTCGTAGGCGGGGAAGAAGTCGGCCGTCACCGCTTTCTCCTGGC
>DAINSN010000032.1:0-16805 GCA_036741295.1 Gaiellaceae bacterium | reverse complement strand
GTCGATGCCACGCCGCTCCTCGCGCGCGCGCGTGCACTTAAGACGGAGCAGGAAACCCAGCGGATGCGCCTGGCCAACGAGATCGCGGCAGCGGCGATGGAGCGCGTGGCTGCCGAGCTCGAGCCGGGGATGAAGGAAAGCGAGGCTGCTGCCCTGTGGGAGGGCTTCGTGCACGGCGAAGGCACCGGTTGGAAGGGGCAGGTGGAGCTGGCGCTCGGCTTCTCGCTCGTCTGGTCGGGGCCGGGGATCCGCACGTTCACGGCAACCGGCCACAGGCTGGTGCAGAAGCACGAGCCGACACTGTTCGAGATCTGGGTCTGTGCGGACGGTTACTGGTGCGACCACACGAAGAACGTGTGCCCCGGAAAGCTCGACCCGGCCTACGAGGAGCTGCTGGACGTGCTGCTCGACGTCTACGGACGCGCGCTTGACCATTGCCGCCCTGGCGCAAGCCTGGCGGAGCTCGACGTGCTGATCCGCGACGGCCTTGCGGCGGCGGGTTACCCCGGTCAGCCCAGCCATCCCATCGCCCACGGCGTCGGCGCGCGCGCACACGAGCCGCCGTACGCGCACCAGGCTGGCGCCGGCACGATCGAAGCAGGAATGGTGCTCGCGATCGAGCCGGGCGTCTACTGGGAGGGCGGCGGCGGCCTGCGCATCGAGGACAACTTCCTCATCACTGCGGACGGTCCCGAAAAGCTGTCGAGCTATCCCGACGATTTTAGGTGACCCTGCCGGTGGCATCACTCAGGCCCCTGCCCCGCGATCACGCGGCGCCATGCCGCGTCCTCAGTCACCCCTGGGCATCCAGCCCAGGGGTTCCCTGCGTCCTTGCATGGCTTGGTGCTCGCGGGCCAGGAGCGTGGCAATGCCACCGGCAGGATCACCGATGACGTTCTGGACCGGCGAGCTCAACGAACCGCACCGCTTCGACGCGCAGGTCGGCTTCTACGACACGACGTTGCGCGACGGCGAGCAGACCGTCGGTGTCGTGCTCAGCCCCGAGGACAAGCTCGAGCTCGCACGCGGGCTCGACGAGCTCGGGATCGAGCGCATCGAGGCTGGCTTCCCGCGTGTGTCGAAGGATGACTGGCGCGCGGTCGAGCTCATTCGCGATGCCGGCTTGAACGCCGAGGTGTGGGGCTTCTCTCGTGCGGTGGAGGCGGACGTCAAGGCGCTTGTGGAGCTCGGCGTCCAGGCGAGCGTGATCGAATCGCCGATCTCAGACCTGAAGCTCGAAGCGCTCGGCGTCGATCGTGAGGCGATGCTCGAGCGGATCGTCTACGCGATCTCGTTTGCGGTCGAGCAGGGTGTGACGGTTGCTTTCTTCGGCGTGGATGGGACGCGCGCAGACCCGGGTTACTTCGAGACGGTCTACAAGACGGCGATCGAAGCGGGCGCGCAGGAGGCGGTCGTCGTCGACACGATCGGGATCGCGAGTCCCGAAGCGGTTGCCGACCTGGTCGGGCGCACGAAGGAGTGGCTCGGCAAGGAAGTTCCGGTCCACTTCCACGGTCACAACGACTTCGGGCTTGCCACCGCCGCCGCTCTCGCTGCGGTGCGGGCCGGCGCCAGCTGGATCCAGGGCACCGTCAACGGCATGGGCGAGCGGGCGGGCAACGCGAACCTTCCGGAAATCGCTCTGGCGCTACGCGGGCTCTACGGCGTCGACACGAACCTCCGCCTCGAGAAGGCGCGCGCCTTTTCGGAACGGCTGCGCGAGCTCTCGGGCTACGAGCTCGAGCCTTTCAAACCGCTCGTCGGCGACAACCTCTTCCGCCGGGAATCGGGCGCGGTTGCGAGCCAGTTCCACGATCCCCCGGCAATCGAGCCATATTCGTCCGAGCTCGTCGCCGCGGAGCGCAGCATCGTGCTCGGCAAGAAGAGCGGCATCGATTCGATCCGCATCAAGGCCGATGAGCTCGGCCTCGAGCTGTCCGAAGACGCGCAGCGCGATCTGCTCGTGCGCGTCAAGGAGCTCGGAACGAAGAAGCGCGGGCTCGTCACCGACGACGAGTTCCGCGAGCTCGCGCGTGGCTGACTACGACGCCGTCGTGGTCGGCAGCGGCATCAACTCGCTCGCGTGCGCGGCGTTCCTGGCGCGCGCCGGCTGGCGCGTGGCCGTGCTCGAACGGGAGGCGGAGCTGGGCGGCGCAGTGCGTACGGCCGAGCTCACCGAGCCGGGCTTCCACCACGACGTGTTCAGCGCCTGGCATCCGCTCTGGGTCGGCGGCCCGGCCCATGCAGAGCTCGGCGCTGCTCTCGCCGAGCGCGGACTGGAATATCTGAACACCGAGCACCCGACCGGCACGTTGTTCCCGGATGGCGAGAGCGCCTTCCTCACGACGAACACCGAGGCAAACGCAGCGGAGCTCGAGCGTCATGCCACCGGTGACGGCGCGGCCTGGAGAGGCGCGATCGCGAGTGTGGGCGCGCAGGCGGAGTTCGTCTTCGGCGTGCTCGGCACCGAGCTGTGGTCTCCCGCCGGCCTGGGCCTCGGCGCCAAGGCGTACCGCCGGTTGGGACGCCGCGGTCTCGCGGAGTTCGGCGCCGAGGTCGTCCAGAGCAGCCGGGACTGGCTGACGACGACATTCAGTTCAGAGCGCGCGCAAGGGCTGCTGGCGCCGTGGGTTCTTCATACGGGGCTCGGGCCGGATGCGGCTGCGTCCGGATTCATGACCCGCGTGATCGCGTTCGCGATCGAGGCCGGCGGCATGCCGATTCCGCGCGGTGGCGGTGCGCGGCTCGTCGATGCGCTCGTCCGTCTGATCCGAGACCACGGTGGCGTCTGCGAGACCGGCCAGGACGTGGAGCGCGTTCTCGTCAAGGGCGGTCGCGCGGCCGGAGTCCGGCTCGCAGGCGGCGACACCGCCGGGGCCGGGCGCGCAGTCATCTGCAACGTCACGCCCACGCAGCTCTACGGACGCCTGCTCGATCCGGCCGATGTCCCGGCCGAGGTTGCCGAAGCGGGGAAACGATTCCGCTTCGGCCGCTCCGAGATGCAGATTCACTTCGCCTTGTCGGAGCCGCCGCGCTGGGAGGGCGACGATCGTCTCGACAAGACGGCGGTCGTTCATCTCACGCCCGGGCTCGACGGGGTCTCACGAGCAGTGAACGAGGCAGAGCGTGGTCTGCTGCCGGCCGAAGCGACGGTCGTCGTCGGACAGCCGCTTGCAGTCGACGATTCGCGCGCGCCGGCGGGGAAAGGAATCCTCTGGATCCAGCTGCAGGAACTGCCGTGGCACGTGAAAGGTGACGCGGCAGGGGAGCTGGACATTGGGAACGGCACGTGGGACGAGTCTCTCCGCGAGCGCTACGCCGACCGAATCCAGGCGCGAATAGCTCGCCACGTCCCAAACCTCGAATCGTCGATCCTGCGTCGCGTCGTGCTCTCGCCGGCCGATCTCCAGGCAGCCAACATCAATCTCGAGCGCGGCGACCCGTACTCGGGCTCGCTCGCCTTGGACCAGAACTTTCTCTGGCGTCCGTTTGCCCGGCAACCGGGGCACCGCACCCCGGTCGAGGGCCTGTTCCACATTGGCGCGAGCACGTGGCCCGGGCCGGGACTCGGTGCGGGCTCCGGCACCCTGGTCGCGAAGGCCCTCTTGCAGCCCCCTGCGGCGCAGCGGCTCGTCGAGCGGCTAGGGGCGTTTCTGCGGCCGGGACAGGCATAGAATCGCCTGCATCCGGCCGCGTTTCTCGATCTCGCAGATCACCACCCTGGCATCGACGTTCGCGGCCGATGTCCGTGCCTACGCGGCCGCCGGCGTGGACGGGATCGGCGTGTGGGAGATCAAGCTTCCGGCGGGAGGTGATGCGGAGGCGCTCGAGCAGCTCGAGGCGAGCGGGCTGGGGTCGGCCACGGCGATTCCAGTAGTGCCGTCGATCCTGCCGCTGCCGCTGATGGAAGGCCCGGAGGAGCCACAGCAACGGATCGAGGCGATCTGCGCTTCGCTGCACCGTCTCGCCCCGTTCAAGCCGACCGGTGTCGTTTGCCTGACGGGACCGGGGGACAATCGCGACACGGTCGTCGAAGGCCTGCGCACGATCGGAGAAGAAGCGGCACGTGCCGGAGTACGAGTCGGCCTGGAACCGGTCAATCGCATCGGCGGGGAGGACTGGACCATGATCTCTTCTCTCACGGAGGCCGTCGAGCTCCTTGAAGACGCCGACCGTCCCGCGCTCGGTGTCCAGTTCGACAGCTGGCACCTCTGGAACACGCCCGAAGTCATCGAGGACATCGAGAGGTATGCAGATCTTTTCGTCGGCGTTCACATCGCCGACTGGGGCGGAAGAACTCGAGGCTGGTGCGATCGCGTCCTGCCGGGTGACGGTGTCGCCGACCTACCCCAAATCCTGGGCGCTCTCGACCGCGCAGGCTGGGACGGTTATTACGACCTCGAAATCTTCTCGGACAACGGCACGTTCGGGAACGCGTGGCCGGACTCGCTCTGGGACGTGCCGACGGCTGAGCTCGTTCGCAAGGGGAAGGACGCGTTCGAGCGCGTCTGGGAGGCGCGAATCCGAACGCCCCTTGACCAGGTATCGCCCGGTGCCGTGTAATCGATCAATGAGGACGACCCCAAGAGGAGGAACTAGATGAGAGCACGAGGGAGGTGGGCGTTCGTCACAGCTGGGCTGCTGGCGCTCGTCCTGATCGGAAGCGCGCTGGCGGCGACGGCGGGGCACCGAACCGCACAGGCGAAGGGTCCGATCATCATTGGTTGGGCGTTCGACAGCAAGGGCGCGATGGCTCCGTTCGACAATCCTGCACTAGCCGCAGCACAGCTCCGGGTCGCCCAGATCAATGCGAAGGGCGGCGTCAACAAGCGGAAGCTAGAGATCCAAACGTGCGACACCCAGGGGAACGATGCTGCGATCGCGAAGGCGTGCGCTTTGCGGCTGCTCGGCCAGAAGGCAAACGTCCTCTTCACGACCTGCGACGTGGACTTCGCCGCGCCGGTGGTGAGAGCGGCGATCGACCGCGGGGTTCTCGCGATCGCGCCGTGCATCGGCACCGACCAGATGGGACCCAAGCGCTTCGGCTCGAGAGGTCGCCTGGCGTTCAGCTTCGGCAATGTCGCGCAGGACGAAGGCTCCGCGATGGCGCAGTATGCGTGGAACCGAGGCTGGAAGAGTGCGGCGCTCGCGACGGACACCGTCATCGTGTACTTCAAGAACGTCGTTCAGGCGTTCGAAGCGCGGTTCAAGCAGCTCGGCGGCAAGATCGTCGCAAAGGAGACGTACCAGTCGCTCGGCGGCAACAATGTCCAGAACGCGGTCAGCCGTCTCAACGACGTCAAGGCGAGTGTCATCGTCACGTCGACGGCGGGTGCGTTCGGGGCGTTGTCGACCCTCATCTCCGGCTTGCGGACGCTCGGGAACAACACGCCGATCATCAACTCGTGGGCCGGCGACGGCACGTATTGGCTGCCGGCCAACCCAAAGGTGACGAACTACTGGTTCGTGACGTTCGCATCGTGTTTCGGAGACGATCCGAGCGCGGCGGTCAATGCGCTCGCGAAGAAGGTGAAGGCCGGAACAGGCGGTTTCATCACCGGACCATCGGCGATCGACGGGCTCGTTGTCGCCATCAAACGCGCCAACGGCTCTACCAAGGGAATCACGCTTGCGAAGGTCATGGAGAAGTTCAAGAAGGTGCCGACGATCTCGGGCAACGTCAGCTTCTCGACCAAGCTCCACACGGTGTTCGGTCGCCGGTACCGGGTGATCCGGATCCAGGACAACGTGCCGAAGCTCGTCGGCACGATCGTGGCCAAGGTCGTCCCGAAGATCTAGGCCAACTTGTCGCAAACGAGCGGCGACGAAACGATGAGGAGGCCCGGGGACACACTCCGGGCCTCCTCCGTGTCGCGGTCCTTCGAGGGTGTGCATGCCCTGCGCGACGTCACCCTCGAACTGAGGAGGCGGGAGGTCGTAGGGCTGATCGGCCCGAACGGCGCGGGCAAGTCGACGCTCGTGAACGTGTTGAGCGGCTTCGACCGCCCGAGCGCGGGGACCGTCGAACTGGAGGGCCGTGACGTGACGCGCTGGAGCCCGAGCCGCCGGGGAAGGCACGGGCTGGCCAGAACCTTCCAGCACAGCCATGCCTTCCGCTCGCTATCCGTGCAGGAGAACGTCGAGGTTGCGGCACTGGGTGTCGGCACGGCAGCCCGCGAGGCACGAAGGCGAGCGGTGGAGTTGCTCGAGACGCTTGGTCTCACCGCGCATGCGGACGCTCGGGCCGACACGCTCGCGCAGGGTGACGAACGGCGACTGGGCGTCGCGCGGGCCCTCGCGACGAATCCGCGCTTCGTCCTGCTCGACGAGCCCGCGGCCGGTCTGCCGGAGGCCGAGGTTCCCGAGCTTGCCGACGCGGTCCGCTCGGTCCGGGACGAGCACGACGCGGGCGTGCTCCTGATCGATCACAACATGGCGCTGATCATGGAGATCTGCGCCCGCATCTACGTGCTCGACCAGGGGCGGGCGCTCGCCGAAGGAACGCCGCAAGAGATTCGCGGCAATCTCGACGTGGCGGCGGCCTACCTGGGCGAGAGCGCCGTGCAGGAAGACACATGACCGTCGCTCGCCTTCGGCTCGCTCCCGTGAGGGAAACCATGTTTCCCCCACGAGCCCCCTTCTTTAGGAATCGCCTCAGCGCTCGCGCCGCTGAGATCGCCGCGTGCGCTGAGGAGAAACAAGGGGGAAACCTCCCGGTTTCCCCTTACGCCCCTTCCACCGCTCATAGGCCAGAGGTCGGCCTATGAGCACTCCCGCGCTCGTCGTCGAAGACCTCGAGGTTCGCCACGGTGCCGTGACGGCGGTCCGTGGTCTCTCCTTCGAGGTCGGTCACGGTGAGATCGTCGGATTGATCGGGCCGAACGGAGCGGGAAAGTCGTCGACGCTGCACGCGATCATGGGGGCCGTCCGTCCCGCCGGTGGCGACGTGCGTGTGAACGGGATCTCAGTGGTCGGCCGACGACCGGAAGACGTGGCGCGGCGGGGCGTCGCGCTCGTGCCGGAAGGGAGGCGCATCTTCGCCGAGTTGACGGTCGAGGAGAACCTTTTGCTCGGGCTTGCCGGGCGACGCAGGCGGGATGGTGTGGCCGAGGACACGAGACGGGTCTATGAGCTGTTTCCCGTCGTCGAGGAAGCGCGCCGGAGAAAGGCAGGGACGCTCTCCGGCGGCGAGCAGCAGCAGCTTGCGATCGCGCGGGCGCTGGTTGCCGATCCCGAGGTCCTGCTCCTCGACGAGCCTTCGCTCGGTCTTGCGCCACGTGTGGTCGACCTGGTCTTCGAGGCGCTCGCCGCGATTCGCGAGCGTGGCCTCGCGATCCTGCTCGTCGAACAACGCGCACAACGCACGGTCGCATTCGCAGACCGCTCGCACGTGTTGTCGAAGGGCCAGTTGCGTCTGACCCTCGGGCCCGAGTCGGCGGGAGACACAGACGCGCTGGTAAGCGCGTATCTCGCATGACGCTCGCCGTCCTTGGCATCAACTGGCAGACGCTTGCCGACGCGGTGAGCCTCGGCGCGATCTATGCGCTCATGGCGGTCGGCATCGGTCTTGTCTTCGGCGTCCTGCGGCTCGTCAACTTCGCCTACGGACAGCTGGTGATGGCCGGGGCGTACGCGCTCGCCTTCGCCTCCGAGCGCGGCTGGCCGGTCTCCGTGGGCATCGTCCTGTGCTTTGCGGTCGTTCTCGTGCTCTCGCTGCTCATGGACCGGATCGTGTTCCGGCCGTTGCGCGCGCAATCGCCTGCGGTGATGCTCGTGGCGACGTTCGCGGTCGCGTTCCTGTTGCAAAGCATCGCATTGCTCTGGTTCGGTCCGCTCGGCAAGATCTCCGCGTCACTCGCGACGCTGAACCAGCCGGTGACGATCTCGGGCGTCGACATCCGCAAGATCGCGATCGTCGCGACGGTACTGGCGGCCGCCTGCCTGCTGGTCCTCGTCCTGCTGCTCGGCCGCACTCGCGTCGGGCTGCACATGCGTGCCGCCGCAATGGATTTTCGCACGGCCGAGCTGCTCGGCGTTAGGGCGGGACGCGTGATCGGCGCCGCCGTGCTGATCTCGGGCTTGCTCGCAGCCGTCGTTGCGGTGATGCTCACCGTGCAGACGCCGCTCGTCACGCCAGACTTCGCGTTGCGGGACACGATCCTCGTCCTAGCGGGAGTCGTGCTCGGCGGCATGAACCGTCTCGTGTCTGCGACCCTCGGAGGGTTCGCGATCGGCTTCGCGTCCGGGCTGCTCGGCGGTGCGTTGCCGACCGACCAGAGTCAGTATCTGCCCTCGTTCCTGTTCGCGGCGGTCATCCTCGTCCTCCTGATCCGACCAGGCGGGCTCTTCACACGCGAGGGCCAGCAGGCGGTAGAGCGGGTATGAGGCGCGTCGACCCGGTCATTCAGCTGCTCGCGCCGATAGCGCTCGTCGCGGTCGCTGCGCTCGTCGGGACGATCGTCTCGACATCCACGGAGACCTACGTGATCAACGCTCTCGTGAACGTCGCGATCGTCGTCGCGCTCTATGTCTTCATCGGCAACTCCGGTGTCCTCTCGTTCGGCCACATCAGCTTCGTCGCTGTCGGAGCGTGGGCCGCCGGCGTCCTCTCGATGCCGGTGGACGAGAAGCCCGCGATCATGCCGAACCTGGCGAGCCTCTTCCGCGACCACACGATCGGCAACGTCTGGTCGCTCGCGCTCGCGGCGGCAGTTGGTGCCGCCTTCGCGCTCGTCGTCGGCCTCCCGCTGATGCGCCTCTCCGGTCTAGGGGCAGGGATCGCGACCTTCGGCGTCCTGGAAATCACCCACAACGTCCTGCGCTACTGGGAGAAAATCGGGCCCGGACTGAACACGTTCTCCGCGGTGCCGGAGACGACCGGGTTGTTGCAAGCCTCGCTCGGGGCCGCACTGGCCGTAGTGGTTGCGTTCGCGTACAAGCGCAGCCGTTTCGGCCGGCTCCTCAGCGCAACGCGCGAGGACGCGGCCGCCGCTCGCGCGGTCGGTGTGTCCGTGTACCGCCAGCGGCTGATCGCCTTCGTGCTCTCCGGCGCGCTCGCGGGGTTCGCGGGCGGGCTCTACGTCCACCTACTCCCGGTGAACACCGAGTCCGTGTATCTCAACCTCACCTTCCTCACCCTCGCGATGCTGGTGATCGGCGGCGCGACCAGCCTCTGGGGCGCAGTTGTCGGGGCACTCGCCGTCAGCGCCGTGAACTCGTTCCTCGCCGAGGCCGAGAGCGGCATTCACGTCTTCGGCCAATCGCTCGACCTGCCGGCAGGCACCCGGATCGTGGTCGTCGGGGCCCTGATGGCTCTCGTGCTGATCCTCCGCCCGGCGGGCCTGACCGGAGGCCGGGAGCTTTCGCTCCGGCGGCGCCGGCCCCTGCGTGTTCTGACAAAGTTCTCCAGGTGACCGATCCGAAGTTCGAACAACTGAAGCAGCGGCTCGCCGAGACGCAGAATCTGACGAACACCTCGGCTCTGCTCTTCTGGGACCAGCGAGTGATGATGCCTCCTGGGGGCGCAGCAGCCCGCGCCGAGGCGATCGCGACCGTCACGCGCCTGGCGCAGGAACGCTTCGTCACCGCCGAGATCGGGCGGCTCCTCGAGGATCTGCGCGGCCTCGAGGAGAGCTCGGACTACGACTCCATCGAGGCAAGCCTGATCCGCGTCGCGCGGCGCGACTACGACAAGGCCACGCGCGTCCCGCCCGAGCTCGTCGGGGAGATGAGTCGCACTTCCGCGCTTGCCCTCTCGGCGTGGGGGCCGGCGAAAGAAGAATCGAACTTCGAAGCCTTGCGCCCGTATCTCGAGAAGAACATCGAGCTGCGCCACCGCTACGTCGAGTGCTTCGACCCGCCCGAGGAGACGTACGACGTCCTCCTCGACAACTTCGAGCCGAACATGAAGACAGCGGAGGTGCGTGAGATCTTCGACGAGCTGAAAGAGGAGCTCGTGCCGCTGATCAAGGAGATCGGCGAGGCGGGGGAGATCGACGACTCGTTCCTACACGTGGAGTTCGACCAGGAGGACCAGCGGGCCTTCAGCCTCGATGTGCTGCGACGCTTCGGGTATACCGAAGACGAGTGGCGAATCGACCAGACGGCGCACCCCTTCATGACGACTCCCGGCCACCGTGACATACGCCTCACCACGAACTTCCGCCCCGACGATCTCAGCTCGCTCTTCGGAACGATGCACGAGTTCGGGCACGGCATCTACGAGTGGGGAGTCGACGAGTCACTCGCGGGGACGCCGCTCCACTCGGGAGTGTCGCTCGGCCTGCACGAGTCTCAGAGCAGAACGTGGGAGAACCTCGTCGGGCGGAGCCGGTCGTTCTGGCGCTACTTCTACCCGCGGCTGCAGGAGACCTTTCCGGCGCAGCTCGGCTCCGTAGACGAGGAAGCGTTCTATCGTGCGGTGAACAAGGTGCAGCCTTCGCTCATCCGCATCGACGCGGACGAGGTGACGTACAACCTGCACATCATCCTGCGCTTCGAGCTCGAGCAGGACCTGATCGACGGCCGCATCGCGGTTTCAGACCTGCCCGAGGCTTGGAACGCGCGGATACACGAGTATCTCGGGGTCGACGTTCCCGACGATGCGCACGGCGTGCTTCAGGACATGCACTGGGCGGGCGGCGGGTTCGGGTACTTCCCGACCTACGCGCTCGGCAACGTGATCTCGGTGCAGATCTGGGAGCGGGCGAAGGAAGACCTAGGGGATCTCGACGAGCGCTTCGAGCAGGGTGAATTCGGCGAAGTGCGGGAGTGGCTCCGCGAGCACCTCTACCGGCTTGGCCGCAAGTTCACGCCGCAGGAGACGATCGAGCGCGTCACCGGCAGTCCGATCGACGCGAAACCGTACGTGCGCTATCTGCGCGAGAAGCTCGCTCCCCAGGCCGTTTGACGGCCGCGACGGAATCACCGCTGCTCGAACGGCTGAAGGCCGTGCTGGCGGAGATCGCGGATCTCTCTCACGCCCAACAGATCCTCGAATGGGACGCGCGCGTGTCGATGCCTCACGCGGGCGCCGAAGCCCGCGCGGACGTGGCGTCGACGGTGACGCAACTCGCGCACGGGCGCTTCGTCTCGGACGAAGTAGGGAAGTTGCTCGAAGACCTGGAGGCTGCGGGGCACGATCCCGACTCCGTCGAAGGAGCGTTGATCCGGATCACGCGCCGCGAGTGGGAACGTGCAAGCCGGATCCCATCGGAGCTAGCCGGCGAGATGGTGCAGGTGAGCGGCGTGGCGGTGGCCGCGTGGGACGAGGCGAAAGCTGCGTCGGACTTCAAGTCCTTCAGCCCTCATCTCGACCGTCAGCTCGAGCTCAAGCGTCGCTACATCGCGTGCTTTCCCGAAACGAAGGAGCCGTACGACGTTCTCCTCGACGAGTACGAAGAAGGGCTCACGACGGCACAGGTCGAGCAGATCTTCGGGCGCCTGAAAGGCGAGCTCGTGGAGCTCGTCGACCGGCATCGGGGGGATTCGGTCGAAGAGATCACCGGCCCCTACCCGGTCGAGCGCCAGCAGGAAGCAGGGCGTCTCGTGCTGAAGGCGTTCGGCTACGACCTGGAGTCCTGGCGGCTCGACGAGACGTCGCATCCGTTTGCGTCCAAGCCCGGCGTGGGCGACATCCGTCTGACGACTCACACGGACGAGAGGGATCTGACCTCGCTGTTCTCGACGATGCACGAGTTCGGGCACGGCGTTTATGAGTTCGACATCGACCCTTCGTTCGCGCGGACGCCCCTCGGCCGGGGAACGTCGAGCGCGATCCACGAATCGCAGAGCCGGACCTGGGAGAACCTTGTCGGGCGGAGCCGAGGTTTCTGGAACTGGTTCTACCCGCAGTTGCAGGCGCTCCTCCCCGACGCGCTAGGCGCTGTCGACGAAGCCTCGTTCGTGCGGTCCGTCAGCGCCGTGCGCCCCGGGCTGATCCGGGGAGATGCGGACGAGGTGACCTACGGGCTCCACATCGTCCTACGGTTCGAGCTCGAGCGGGAACTGCTCGCCGGCGCCGTCGCAGTGGGAGATCTGCCGGAGGTCTGGAACACCCGCATGAAGGAGTTCCTCGGTGTAGAGGTTCCCGATGATGCACACGGCGTGCTCCAGGACATGCACTGGGCGGCCGGTCTGTTCGGCTACTTCCCGACCTACCAGCTCGGCAACGTGGTCTCGGTGCAGATCTGGGATTGCGCGCGTGCGCAGCTCGGCGAGCTCGAGGAGCAGTTCGCACGCGGGGAGTTCGGTCCACTGCGCGAGTGGTTGAGCGAGCAGATCTATCGCCACGGCAGCAGATACCCGCCGCCGGAGCTGCTGCAACGTGTGACCGGGTCCGAGATCGATCCCGAGCCGTACCTGAAGTACCTCCACGCCAAGTTCGCGTGAGAGCCTGTGTCATCGGTGCAGGCGCCATCGGCAGCCTCTTTGCCGCACATCTCGCGACCGTCGCCGACGTGCTCGTGCTCACGCGTCGCCAAGAGCACGCGCAGGAGCTGAACGACAAGGGCCTGCGGGTCAGCGGAGGGCACGACTTCACGGCACGCGTGACGGCGGCGTCCGATCCGCGCGACCTGCCGGACTTCGACTTGGGCATCATCGCGACGAAGGCGACCGGCCTCGAGGCCGCAGCCGAGTCACTGTCGGGCCGATTCCCGGACGCGACGATCATGACCGTCCAGAACGGCCTCGGTGCGGAGGAAGTCGTCCACCGTCACGGGGGCTGGCCTTTGATCTCGGCGGTGACCTTCATGAGCGGGACGAAGCATTCCGACACGCACGTCGAGTACATCCTGGACACGCCGACGTGGCTCGGGCCGTATGGGGACACGCCGTACGAGCGCGTGCAAGAGCTCGCGCAGCTGCTGGTCGACTCTGGGCTCAAGGCGGAGGCTCTGCCGGACCTACGGCCCGCGCAGTGGTCGAAACTGATCTTCAATGCGACCGTCAACGGCGTCGCGGCATTGACCGGGCTTCCGCACGATGCACACTTCGCCGCCGAGGCCGGCGAGGCCGATCTCGGCCATCTCGTCCACGCGCTCGTCGACGAGGGCAAGCATGTCGCCGCGGCGGCGGGTGTCGAGCTGCTCGACGATCCCTGGGAAATGAACGTCCTCGCGACCAAGCGTGGTAGCGCGCACTATCCGTCGATGCTCGAGGACGTCGATGCTCGGAGGCCGACGGAAGTGGAGTTGATCAACGGCGCCGTCGTCCGAGAGGCGGAGCGCTGCGGGGTGGACGCCCCGCTGCAGACCGCGCTTTACCGGCTCGTCGCAGCCAGGGAGGCGTCGTACTCGTGAGAGTGTGTGTCGTCGGTTGCGGAGCGGTCGGCTCGCTCTTTGCGGCGAACCTCGCTGGGCTCGAAGACGTCGAGGTCTGGGCCTACGACCTCTTCAAGGAGCATGTCGAGGCGATCAACTGCGATGGTCTCCGGCTCAGCGGTGCGGGTGAGGCGCTGGGGCGGCTGACGGCGACCTCGGACCCGACCGAGCTCCCGGCCTGCGACTTCGGAATCGTGGCGACGAAGGCGATGCACACTGCCGCTGCGATCGAGGCGACTGCGGCTGCGTTCGCGTACGGATGTGTGGCGACCGTCCAAAACGGCCTGGGGAACGAGGAAGCGATTGCAAACCACGTCGGGTGGGTGATTCGTGGCACGACATTCCCTGCCGGCAAGCTGCTCGAGCCGGGCCACGTCCAATGGGACGTCAAGGGGGACACGACGCTCGGGCCATTCGAGCCGCGACCGGCGCCGTTGGACGAGATCGAGCGCCTCGCCGAGGCTTGTACCCGCGCGGGCATGCCGACGACGGCCGTGCGGGACGCGCGCGGCCCGCAGTGGCGGAAGGTGATCTTCAACGCCGCCACGAATCCGGTCGGCGCGCTCACGCGCTTGACGCACGGGCGCGTATGCGAAGACCCCGAGCTGCGGCGGCTCGTCAGCGGCCTCGTAGACGAGGGCAAGGCCGTTGCGGCCGCGCAGGGGATCGAGCTCGACGCCGATCCGGAGGACCTGATCGACCATGCGGCGAAGCCGGACGTCGCTTACGACCACAAGGCGTCGATGCTTCAGGACGTCGAAGCGCGCCGCCCGACGGAGATCGACTACCTGAACGGCGGCATCGTTCGCTTCGGCGAAGAGCACGGCGTCCCGACGCCGTTGAACCGTGCGATCTGGTCGCTCGTCAAAGGGTTGGAGCAGTCATGGTGAGCCGGAAGGAGATCGACCGCCGCTACCGACTCATCCGGGAGGCGATGGCGGAGCAGCACCTGGACGCCGTGCTCGTGTGCGGCTCCGAGTACAGCGGCTTCGAGGGTGCCGTCACGTACATGTCCGGCTTCGTGATCGTCCACCGTTACGCCTACGTCCTGCTGCCGCTGGAGGACGATCCTACGATCATCTTCCCGGCCGAGGCTCGCTACGTCGGGGAGCACGGGACGTCGTGGATCGAGGACCAGGTCTTCGTCGAGCGGCCGGGCAAGTACATCGGCGACCGCCTGGCCGCGCAGCGCGTGGGCGTGTACGGGCTCGACTACGTGCTGGCGGTCCGGGATTTCGAGGTCACGCACATGCGCGTGGAGTTCGTGCCGTTCGACCTCGAGTTCGACCTGGCGCGGGCGGTCAAGAGCGCCGAGGAGATCGAATCCGTGCGCGACTCGGTGCGCATCAACACCGAGGGCTTCTGGGCGTTTCTGGAGGCGTACCGGCCGGGCAGGTCGGCGGCGGAAGTGCTTGCTCCTGCCGAGCGGCTCTTCGTCGAGGAAGGCTGCGGGCGCTTGACCATGAACATGGTGCTGATCGGGCCGGAGTTCGCGATGGCACGCCGGCACATGATCCTCGGCGAGTTCTGCATCCCGTCGCTCGAGATCGCCGGTCCAGGTGGCCACTGGGTCGAGGTGTCGCGCGCGCTCGGAGAGCCCAATGCGGAAGTGAGCAGGATGCTGGAGGCCTACAAGGAGTACTTCGAGGCGGCGAAATCGGCTCTCCGTCCCGGCGCCACGGCTCACGACGTCCACCGGGCGGTCTCGAAGGGTTTCACCGACCGCGGCTACCACCTCGGCCACGTGACTGGGCACTCGATCGGCATGACCATGATCGAGCATCCGAAGATCGGTGAAGGCGTGGAGACGGAGATCAGGGAGAACATGGTCTTCTCGATGCACCCGCATGTCATCGCGGACAACGGCGTCGACTGCCTCTACATGCAGGACACGTGGCTCGTCACCGCGGACGGTGGTGAGCCGCTCGCCGGTTTGCCGATGCGGATCTTCCGCGCGGGCGAGTCTCGCTCTTAGAGCTGCTGGACTAGTGGCCGCAGCCGCAGATCGTCTCGCCGAGTCCCGACCGCTCCAGCTTGCGGCCGCAACGCGCGCAGAGTGGCGGAGCGATCCGGGCCCGTACGAGTAGCGCCCGCATCAGACTGGCCCAGAGAACCATGTAGGGGAGGAGGAGTTGGCCGCTCATGCCTCCGGTTATCGGCTCAGAGGCCGCCCGGGTTTAGCGCACGATCACGAGTTGGGTCATCCGTGCGGGATGCAGGGAGCAGAAGAGCCGGTAGGTCCCTGGGCGGGTGAACCGGTACGTGAAGTTGCCGTTCCTCATGCTCGGAGACGCGAACCCCGCCGGGCCGGTCGCGAGAGTGACGTCGTGGTCGACTCCCCCGCGGAAGTGCCACGTGAAGCTCGCCCCGCGCCGCAGCGAGACGCGTTGCGCACCGAACGCGTAGTCGCCGACCCAGGTGCCGCGGATGTCGCGACGAAGCGGCCCCGTGGGACGCTTGAGCAACTCGATGCTGACACGCTCTGCCGTAGAAGGCGCCGGCGGCGTTGAGGAGTACGCGGTACAGGAAGAGACTGGGCCCGGCGCCAGGTACATGATCATGATCCCCATCACGCGGACGTGAGGACGGGTGTCGTCGTACGTCGCGGTGAGCCGCACCGTGTCACCAGAGCGCACGGGCCTGCCCGCCGGATCCGCGAAACCCGTCATGTGCAGCGGCCCAGGCTCGTGGAGGACGGGGTGCGGAAACACAAGGCCCCACGTTGGATACGACGTGAAGAGGGACCCGCAACTCGTGTCGGCCACGTCCAGCGAAACGCCGCCGCCGTGCAGGTGGCCGCCGGCGGCAACGAAACGTCCGCTTTCCGGCATCTGGAAGTCGGCAGTGCGCGAGACGGTCGCGCCGGGCTTGCCGCCGGTTCCGGCCACGTTGAAGACGGGATCGGCGCGGCAGTTCTTGACGTCGAGCCAGACGGGCTTGACGGCGGTGAGCGGCTCGCCGGTGACGTAACGGACCGTGTAACGGATCCGCACCACCATGGAGTGCGGGTGGTGGTTCATCAGCATGTAGAGAAGGCCCCAGGTGTCGGCCCCGCGGTTGGGGTAGCCGTAGCCCTCCGGTAGGGACAGAGCGAAGTGCTCTTCGCCCTCGGCGTAGAACCGCTCTGCCTGTAGGTTCGAAGTGTTGCCAGAGTAGTCCTCGATGCTCGAGCACGTGTAGTCGGGCACGCCCACTTTTGCGAAGACCACGTGATGCAGCATCACGTCCTGCATCGGCACCGGATTGCCGAGGACGTCGACGACCTCGGCGCTCATTCCCACGACGTACCCGTCCACCTTCGGCGAGGGCGCGAGCCGAACTCCTCGTGCAACCTCGTAAGCCGTCACCGTGATCGGTGTCGTTTCGAGGACGACGGTCTCGGTGCTCGCCGCCGCCCGACCGGGCAGGACGAGCGCGGCCAGACCTGCCACGAGCAGCAGGCTGAGGGCTAGGCGCATCCGCACGAATGTACCACCGGCAGGT
>DAINSN010000031.1:0-17052 GCA_036741295.1 Gaiellaceae bacterium | reverse complement strand
TCGTCGCAGCCACGGTCGAGCGCCCGCACGCGGTCGACCGTGTCCGACTCGGGCTCACCGAGGACGATGACGGGGACGTTTCCGTGACGCGCGCGGCACGCGTCCAGCGCGGCCGTGTCTCCGAGGAGGACGAGATCCGGTCGCGCTTCGGCGCCCACGACCTGGAAACCGTCGTTCGTAAGATGCCGCTCGAGAAACCCGCGTGTGTCGGCCTGCGGTTCGGCGAGGAGCAGCGCTTTCGACATGCGAGCGAACGTAGCGCCGGCGTCGCCGTGCGACCAGATGTCCTTTCGCGCGAAAGCGTGACGAACGATCTACAGACGGCCGCTTCGGACAACGCCCCAGAGGAGCCAGAGCCCGAGCAGGCCGGAGAACGCAAAGCCGATCACGGAGATGACGTTGATCCCGAGCACGTGCGGCCCCGCCTTGGCGAAGATGCCGATGAGGCTCGATCCGATCAGGCCGCCGGCGACGATCATCGCGATCACGAGCCGGTTGAAGACGACGTCCATGCGGTTCATCAGGTCTTCGAGCCCCTTGTGCACGAACCCGATCTCGATCTGGCCGTCCCGGAACTCCTCGAGCACGTCGTGGATCTGGTACGGGAGCTCGAGCGCCATTGCGCCGAAGCGCAACGATTCCTTTCGAGCGCGGTTGGCCATTCGCTGCGGCGTGAACCGCTCCATCATCAGACCGCGCGCGTAGGGCCGCGCCACCTCGAAGACGTTGAACTCCGGGTAGAGATCCACGCCGACGGAACCGAGAGTCGCGATCGCCTTGTCGAGCAGCAAGAACCGCGAGGGCAGCCGGAGGTTCATCGAGTAGATCAGCTGGAAGGCCTCGCGGATCACCTGCAGAGGGTCGATCTCGGCGAGGCTCGCCCCGTAGTACCTGTAGTACATCTCGCGCAACTCGGCGAGGAACTCTTCCTCCCGCTCCTTGGGGTAGCGGACGCCGAGGTCGGCCAGGCGGCGGGGCAACGCCTCGACGTTCTCCGCGGCGGCATCGATGAAGATGCGCGTCAGCTTCGAGATGTCGTCGTCCGTGATCTTCCCGACGGCGCCGAAGTCGACGAGGCCGATCTGATCGCCGCGGCCGAGCACGAGCACGTTGGCCGGATGTGGGTCGCCGTGGAAGAACCCGTGGCGGAAAATCATCGTCATCCAGGTCTCCGTCATCAGGTATGCGATGTCTCGCCGGTCCTCGAGCGACCAGTGCTCCGGATCGATGTCGGCCACCTGGATCCCGTCGATCCATTCGAGCGTCAGCACGCGGCTGCGCGTGTAGGTCCAGAAGACGCGCGGCACGCGAACGTGCGGATGGCCGGCGAAGTTGCGGTGGAACGTGTCCGCGTTCCGTGCCTCCATCCGGTAATCGAGCTCCTGCCGGATCGAGCGCGCGAACTCGTCCACGAGCTGATGCGCGTCGATGAAGTCGAGCGCACGGACGCGTTCCTTGGCGATCCGCGCCGCCTGATAGAGCAGGGCGACGTCGGCTTCGATCTGCCGCGGCGCGCCCGGGCGCTGCACCTTGACGGCGACCTCCTTGCCGTTCGGAAGCGTCGCGCGGTGCACCTGGCCGATCGAAGCTGCGGCGATCGGCTTCTCGTCGAACTCCGAGAAGAGCTGTCCGATCGTGAGGCCGAGATCTTCCTCGATCACCTTCTCGACGTCGGAGACCGGAAACGGCCGCACGTCGTCCTGCAGGCCGCGCAGCTCCGCGATGATGTCGGGGGGAAGCACGTCGGGCCGCGTCGAGAGCAGCTGGCCGAACTTGACGAAGGTCGGTCCGAGCTCGTCGAGCATCTCGCGCAGGTGCTGGCCGCGTTGCGAGGGCTGGCCGTCGTCCTCGAGCCGACCGCCCCGTCGCGGGAACAAATCGGTCAGCCGGTGGGTGTCGAACCAGTAGCCGAAGCCGTGCCGGACGGCGACCTGAGCGATCTCCGAAAGGCGTCCGAGGTTGCGGGTTGCTGTTTGGGCCACCGCTTCAGTGTGGACGGATTACTCCCGCCGGGCAAGCGAAAGTGGGCCCTGCCGAGTCCACGGGCCCGGCGGAGTCAACAGCGACTCCACCCGGAGGTACGCAAGGCCAACGAGCAGCAGGTCGGAGCGCCGCTCGACGCAGAGGTACCTCGGGCGCCATTCCGGTGTGAACTTCCGGCTGAACACGAGCAGCCGCTCGAGCTGGAAAAGGCGGTCGCCGAGTCGCAGGAAGGCACGCGCGACTGCAACGAGCCGGTTGCGCGGCGTTTCCGCGAGCAGATCTGCGAAGACGCAGAAGTTGAGCGAGATCTCCTCCGCATCGCGCTCCCGCGCCCAGCCGAGCAACTCGACGATGAGGTACTCCATCAAGCCGTTGGGTGTATCGCGGCAACGGCGCATCGCCCCCAACGAGAAGCCTCGTCCACTCGGCACGACATGGAGAAAGCCGCCGACCGCGTCGCCGCGCTCGGCGATCGCGAAGAACGTCTCCGGCTCGCGGAACTGATCGTCCATCGCCATCGAGAAGCCGCGCTCGACGTTCGAGCCGCGCCACGCAGCGGACACGCGCTCCAGCTCCGTTCGTAGCTTCGTGTCGACGTCACCCGCCGCGACGACACGGAATCCGTAGCCCTCGCGTTCCAGACGCGTGACCGACTGCCGGACCTTGCGAATCGCCCGCCCCTCAAGCGAGAACGCCGCCGGTCGCACGACCGCTTCGTCGCCGATCTTGATCGCGCGCAACCCCAGCGAGCGCGCTGCCGGCAGCAGCTCGCGGCTGACACTGAGAAGTGCGAGCCGCCAACCGCGCGTGTGGCAGACACGCTGAAACTCCGCCAGCAACTGCGGCAGCTCGGCCTTGTCGCCGACGGGATCGCCGCTCACGAGCGCGCAGCCGCCCACCACCTTGTAGGCGACGAAGCTCCTGCGCGTCGGCGAGAAGAAGTAGCTCTTGTCCCGGCGCAGGCTGAAGAAGGCGAGGCTGTCGTTGCCGTGCGAGCGCACGAGCTTGCGGACGAGGCGCCGCTCCTCGGCGGACTGACGCACCCGTTGCGTGATCGGCCGCAGCCATAGGTGCAACGCCCGGAAGCCGAGCACGAGGCTGAGGGCGGCAAGGACGTCCTCGATCCGGTCACCGCGGAAGCCGCGCAGGTCCAGCACGACGACGAGAGCAGCAGTCGTGGCGAACGCGAGCCCCGTGACGACGAGCGGTCGCACGAGGAGTGGATCGCCCGGAACGTCGAAGCGCCGGCGGAACCGGAAGAGCGCTGCGAGCACGAGCAGGCTCAGCGAAGCCTCCTCGACGTCGAGGCCTTTTGCGAGATGCGCAATCGCCAGTCCGACGACCAGCACGACCGCGAGCTGCCAGGCACGGCGTCGTCGGCGCGCGAGCGAGCGTGAGAGCCAGATGAGCGTCAGCCCGAACGTGAGCGCCAGGATGCGAGCGGCGCCGGGGAACCCGGGCGGCAGCACGCCGCGCACGATGTCCGAGCGGTTGGCGAACTCTGGAGTGAGCGCGGAATAGATGCCGGTGGCTCCCACCGCCGCGGCGGCCCAACCGAGCACGAGCTCCCCGCGAAGTCGGCGAAGCCCCACGCCCCCAAGGGTACCTGGGCCTGCGGTTAACTGCCGGAAGGCGGCACGGCACGTGGCCGAGATTCGACGAGACGCAACCTGTGCTCGATCTGGGCAACCCGCAGCTCGAGCTCATCCCATTCGTCGCGGGTCACGAGGCCGAGCTCGCGAAAGGCACCGTGGAGCGTTGCTCCGGCACGCTCGCCGACACGGACGGCGTCACCGCGCCACCGCGCCGTCGCTTCGTCGATGAATGCGCGCACCTCTTCCTTGCTCATGCCACCGCGCGCCGCGAGTGAGTCTGCCAGCTCGTCCGCGCGCTCCGCCGTCAGCGATACCGCCCCGACGAGCGCGAGCACGAGCCGCCTAACGGGCTCGTCCATGCGGGCGCGTGCGTCTGCGCTGGCGTCGGCGTTCGCGCTTCGCAGCCGCAGCGGCGGCCGCCGGTCCATCCGCCGTCGCAACGGGCACGAACGCCGGCGCGGGCTCCTCGGCTGCCTGCTCCTCCGCTTCCTCGAGCACGGCCTCCATGCCGCCCTTGCTCAATGTCTCCCCCTTGCGCCGCACGTACTCAGGCTCGCGCTCCTTGAGGATCGTGAGCAGCGGCGCCGCAATGAAGATCGAGGAATAGGCCCCGGAGGCTATGCCGACCATCAGCGCGAACGCGAAGTCCTTGAGCGTGGCACCGCCGTAGAGGAACAGGGCGCCTACCGGTAGCAGTGTGATGAATGAGGTCGCCAGTGAGCGACGGATCGTCTCCCACAGCGAGACATTCACGATCGTCGCGATCGAAGAACGGCGCATGATCGGGATGTTCTCTCGGACGCGGTCGAAGATGATGATCGTGTCGTAGATCGAATAGCCGAGCACCGTCAGGATGGCCGCGACGGTGGAGCTCGTCACCTCCCTGCCCAAGAGCGCATAGATCCCGATGCAGATGAGGACGTCGTGCAGCATCGCGGCGATCACCGGGCCCGCGAACTTGAGGTCGAACCGGATCGCGATGTAGAGGACGACCAGGAAGAGCGAGAAGATGATGGCGATGATCGCCGACTTCGCAATCTGGCGGCCGAAGCTCGACGACACCTTTGTCGCTCCGGTCGCGCTTGTCTGGAAACGATCGGCGAGTTTGGTGACGATGTCCTTTTGCTTGGCGTCGGTGAGGATTTTCGTCCGTACCTGGAAGGTCTTGTATTGGTCGCCGTTCTTTGCCGCCCCGCGCCCCTGGATTACTGCGTCCGCGTAGCCCTCGCCTTTCATGACTTGGCGCACCTCGCCAGTGGTGTGCGCGACCGCGGTCTTGAATGTCAACTGCGAGCCGCCCTTAAAGTCGATGCCGAGGTTCAAGCCCTTGAAGACCAAGGCGCCTGTCCCGAGCAGGAGGATCGCACCCGAGATCGCGAACCACAGGTAGCGCTTGCGCATGAAGTCGATCTGCAGCCACTTCGCGGTCTGCTGACCGTGCGCGCCCATGAAGCGCGGCTTGTTGAACCAGTTGAAGCCTGCGAGCAGGCCGAGCATCGCGCGCGTGGCGCCGACCGCCGTGATCAGCGAGATCACGGTGCCGATCAGGAGCATGAGCGCGAAGCCCTTCACCTGCGCCGTCGCGACGGCGAACAGGACCAGCGCCGTGATCGCCGTCACGACGTTCGCGTCGAGAATGGTGCGGAAGCCCTTCGAGTAGCCGGCCGAGATCGCAGCGCGCACGGACTTGCCGGCGCGCACTTCTTCCTTGATGCGTTCGAACACGACGACGTTCGCGTCGGCGGCGACTCCGATCGTCAGGATCAGTCCCGCGAAGCCAGGCAGGGTCATCGTGACGTGGAAGAGCAGGATCGCCGCGTACAGGAACGCCGCGTAGATCCCGAGCCCGATCACCGCGACGAGGCCGAGGAAGCGATACAGAAGGAGCAGGAAGAGCGCGACGATCAGAAGGCCGACGATCGCCGCCTTCTTGGCCTGGGTCAGCGAGTCCTTGCCGAGCGTCGCCGAGACATCGGTGCGCTCAGCGGTCTCGAACTTGACCGGCAGCGCACCCGTCTGGAGAACGAGTGCCAGGCGTTTGGCCTCGCCGAGCCCACCGCCACGGCCCATGTCGATCTGGGCACCGTTGTCACCGGGGATGCCGTCCGGGTTGCGTACGAAGTCGATGTACGGCACCGACTGGATCTGCCGGTCGAGCACGATCGCGAAGTGCTGCGCGCACCGAGAGACGGCGTTGCTGTCGCGCTGACCCTGGCACACGAGCGCGCCACGTTCCGCTTCGCGGCGCGTGATCGTGTGGAAGATCTTCTTGCCCTTGCCGGTGAACTGCATCAGCACGACAGGCCCGTTCGACTGCGGGTCGATGTCCGCGCGCGTGCCCGAAAGCTTCAGCTCACGTCCGGTCATCTCCGGGATCGGGTTGTTCGGGTTGTCACTGTGCTTCAGCAGGAAGAAGCCTGTCTTCGTCGTCAGCTGCTGGCTGCTGAGACAGTTGCCGCTCGCGGCGTCGCAGCTGACGACCACCGCGTTCTCGGGGACGGTCAGGATCGTCCAGCCCTTCGGAAGGTTTTTGCCGGCGGCGGGGGTTTGCTTCTGGAGAATCTGGCTTTGGCGCAACACCGCTTCCGTCGGCACAGGCCCTGCTCTCACGACATGCTTCGCATCGAAGAGGTACCACTCTGACGGCGTGCCCTTAGCGGCCAGCGTCTGGGTCGCAGGCGCGGCCAGCAGCTCGTACAGCGATCCCGTGGCGACCGGCACCTGCGAGAGGCCGTTCACGGAGGGCCCGATGAGATCGGCCTCGAAGTCGTAGAACTCCAGCACCGCCGTCTTGCCGATCAGCTTCGCCGCCCCGGCCGCATCGTGGATGCCGGCGAGCTGGATGACGATCTGGTCCGAGCCCTGCTTCCGGATCTCCGGCTCCGAGACCCCGAGCTTGTCGATCCGCTGGCGCATGATGTCGATCGAGCGGGTGAGGTCGTCCGCGGTCAGCTTGTGGCCCTTCGGCGGCACCGCTTTGAGGACGACCTCGAGCCCGCCCTGCAGGTCGAGGCCGAGCGTCAGCTTCTTGTGGACAGGCGAGCTTGGGGCCGCCAAAAAGGCGACACCGACGAGCGCCGCCAGGATGCAGCCGATGACGACCAGATGACGACGGCGATCTTTCAAGCGGAATCAGGGGGAAGCGTAGCCGGGGTCTCCTCCTCCGGCTCCTCGTCCTCGCTCACGACCGCGGCCACGGCACGCCTGGCGATCCGCACCTCTACGCCGTCGGCGATCTCGATCCGCACCTCGTCGCCGGCGACGGCGGTGACCCTGCCGTAGAGCCCACCGGCGGTCACGATCTCTTTCCCGACGCCGATCTGCTCCAGCATCCGCCGCGCGTCCTGCTGGCGGCGGCGCTGCGGCCGGATCAGCATGAACCACATCAGGGCCAGCAGGGCGAGGATGAAAATGTAGGCGGACACCGGGGGCCTCCTCAGGCGGCGGCGGATCCGAGCCGGCCGAGTGCTTCGGCCTTGTACGCCGCCAGCCGGCCCTCCTCGATCGCCGCGCGCGCGTTCGCGGTCAGGTCAAGAAGGAATCGTAGATTGTGGAGGCTCAACAGGCGCAGGCCAAGCAGCTCTTCCTGGTTGATCAGGTGGCGCAGGTAGGCCCGTGAGAAGCGGGTGCATGCCGGGCAAGGACAGGTTTCGTCCAGCGGCCGGGGGTCGCGGGCGAAGCGCGCATTGCGGAGATTCAGCCGCCCCTCCCACGTCATCGCGCTGCCCGTCCGGGCAGTCCGCGTCGGCAGGACGCAGTCGAACATATCCACCCCGCGCTCGATCACCTCGAGCACGCCCTCCGGGTCGCCGATGCCCATGAAGTAGCGCGGCCGATCTGCCGGGAGCAGGTCAGCGGCCCACGCCGTGGTCTCGAACATCAGCCCTCGTTCTTCGCCGATCGCGAGGCCACCGAGCGCGTGCCCGTCGAAGCCGAGCTCGCTGATCTCCGCGATCGAGCGGCGGCGGAGCTCGGGGTCGGACGCGCCTTGCGCGATCCCGAAGAGGAGCTGGCCCTCGGCACGAGGGACAGCGAGTTGGCGCCCCGCCCACAAGGTCGTGCGCCGGACGGCCTCGGCAAGCTCGGCCGGAGGAACGTCTGCGGGCGGACAGATGTCGAGACACATTGCGATGTCGGAGCCGAGCGCAGCCTGGATCGCCGCGACCGACTCAGGCGTGAAGCGAGCGGCAGCGCCGTCGTAGACGGAGCGGAACGTGACGCCGTCGTCGTCGACGGCCGTGATCGTGTCGCGCAGCGAGAAGACCTGAAACCCACCGGAGTCGGTAAGGATCGGCCCCTCCCAGCTCATGAAGCTGTGCAGGCCGCCGAGCTCGGCGATCAGGTCCTCTCCCGGGCGGAAGTGCAGGTGATAGGTGTTGCCGAGCAGGATCGACGTGCCGAGCGCGCGCAGCTCGTCCGGATCCACGGCCTTGACCGTCCCCTTCGTCCCGACCGGCATGAACGCGGGCGTCGGCACCTCACCGTGTGCGGTGCGCAGGATGCCCGCCCGCGCCGCACCGTCGGTCGCGGCCACCGTGAACGTCTCGCTCATCGAACGGGCCGCTCGTACAGGCTCATCTTGCGACCGTCGAGGACGAGGTCGCCGCGGTGCTGGAAGCCGAGGTCTTCGTAGTAGTTGCGGATGCCAGGGTTATCGCCGAGGCAGTCGAGCCGGAGGAACTCGCGTCCCGCCTCGGCGGCTTCGGCGTTCGCCCACTCGACGATCGCCGAGCCGATGCCGCGGCCGGCCTGGTCGCGCCGCACGGCGAGCTTGTGCACGTAGAAAGCGTCGGACGGCCGGTCGCCCCAGTACATCGGGTCGTCGAGCAGCATCGACACGGTCGCGACCGGCTCGCCGTCCTCCGCCTCGACCACATAGACCTCGCCGCGGTCGATCGCGGCGGCGAGCTCGTCGCGGGGAAACGGCAGCGGCCACTGGCTGAAGCCGAGGTCGCCGACCCACGCCGTCGCCTCGTCGAGCAGCGCGGCGACGGTCACGGCGTCTTCATGATGCGCACGGCGGACGTTCACAGCACCAGCATCGCATCGCCGAACGAGTAGAAGCGGTAGCGCTGCTCAACCGCCGTCCGATAGAGCCGCCGCGTCTCCTCCACGCCCGCGAAAGCCATCACGAGCGCGAGCAGTGTGGACCGAGGCAGATGGAAGTTCGTCAGCAGCGCATCCGTCCGCAGGAACTCGAAGCCGGGGGTGACGAAGAGATCGGTCCGGCCGGAGAGGGGCCCGCCGCGCGCGAGCGTCTCGAGGACGCGCACGGTGGTCGTCCCGACGGCCAAAACTCTGGGCGCGGCCCTGATGCGATCCCACGCCTCGGGCCTGACCTCGTAGCGCTCGCCGTGCAGCTGGTGCTCGCCGAGATCTTCGACGGCGACCGGGCGGAACGTGTCGAGTCCGACATGCAGCGTCACGCGTTCGACGTCGAGGCGCGCGAGCACCTCCTCCGTGAAGTGCAAACCGGCCGTCGGCGCGGCGGCCGAGCCCGCGTCGCGCGCATAGACGGTCTGGTAGCGCCCCGGATCGGCGAGCGGCTCGGTGATGTACGGCGGCAGCGGCGTCTCCCCCGCCGGCTCGCCGTGGAGCCGGAGCCGCCATCGTCCTTCGCCGAGATGTTCGAGCAGTTCGACCGGCCCGTAGCGGCGCCCGGGCCGCAGTCGCCGGGTCGGCCGTGCCAGGCCCTCCCAGAGCCCGGCGTCGTCCAGCCGCTCGAGGAGCAGCACCTCTCCCTTCGGCTTCTCGATCGGAATCCGCGCCGGGACGACCTTCGTATCGTTGACCACGACGAGCGCGTCGCCGATCACGTCCGGTAGCTCTGCGAACCTGCGCTCGTGCACCCGCTCGGACAAGCGTTCGTAGACCAGCAGTCGCGACTCGTCGCGGAGCGGCACGGGATGCTGCGCAATCAGAGCCGGCGGGAGTTCGTACTCGAGCTCCCTCGTTTTCATCCGGTTCCCACGGTACCCTTGCCGGACATGGACGACAGCGTCGTCGAGCGCGCGCAGGAGCGCGTCGGGCAGCGGGCAGAGGGTGCCGCTCTCGACAGCCTTCTCACCCGGGCGCGTGAGCAGGTGGACGCGCTCGCAGCTGCGGCTGCGGCGCTCGAAGAGACGCTGCCTGCGCAGGTCGGCGAGGCGGTTCGCAGCGAGGCGCAGCCGATCGGACGCAACCTCGCCGAGATCCGCGGGCTCATGAACCAGGTGATCCGGCGCCTCGAACGCGTCGAGGGCGACCTCCTCGCCGAGCGCAATGCGCGCGTCGACGATCTTGCCCTGCTCGTCGACCTCGTCTCATCGGGGTGGAAGGGCGTCGATACGCGGCTCGCGCGCCTGGAGGCCGTCATGAGCAGGTTGGAGCAGGGGATGCAGGAGAAGAGCGGCGCCATCGTCTACCGGATGGAAGACCGCCGTCCGGACGCAGCCAGCTCCTAGCCGCTCAAGTCACAGCAAGGATGACGGCCGCGCAGACGGCCCATCCTGCGATGCAGACCAGGATCGGCAGGTCGCGCAACAGGATCTCCTCCGGCTCCTCCCCGAGATCGCGCCGGTGCATCAGGAGCAGGTAGCGGAACACGCCGAAGAGGACGAACGGGATCGTGATCATCATCGCCTTCGAGGCGGGGGCGGTGAACGTGTACAGGCAGTACGAGATTACGGTCGACGCCGCCACGACGGTCACCAGCTGGTCGACGAGCGCGAGCGAGTAGCCCTCCAAGACAGGCCGGCCCGGAGTCGCCTCGGCGCCGACGAGCACCAGCTCGCCGCGCCGCTTTGCCAAGGCGAGGAAGAGCGCGAGCAACGCAGTGCACAGCAGAAGCCACGGCGAGATCCTCACGTCGACCGCAGATGCACCCGCGGCAGCACGCACGACGAACAACCCGCCGATCGTCATCACGTCCAGCAGAACGACGTGCTTGAGCACGAGCGTGTACCCGGCCTGTAGTGCGAAGAACGTGCAGAGGAACAGGATCGAAGCCAGACCCAGCGGCGCCACGAGCAGCACGGCCAACAAGAGCAACACGACTGCGATCGCTTCGGCAAGCCGGGGCGAAAGCTCGCCACGTGCGATCGGCCGCGTGCGCTTGATGGGATGCACGCGGTCGTGCGGCGCGTCGCGTACGTCGTTCCCGAGGTAGCTCGCACTCGACGCCGCGCAGTACGCGGCGAAAGCTGCGACCGCTTCACCCCACCGCGTGGGATCCCCGAGCTTCGCGGCGAAGATGATCCCCGCAAAGAGGAGCAGGTTCTTCGTCCACTGCCGCGGCCGCAGCGAGACGAATGCCGCGCGAGATCGCGATCGCGCGCGCGGGAACTCGTAGATCGGTGTGGGCTCGGGAAGCACCACGCGGACCGGAGACTAGTTGGGGCCCGATGGCAGGACGAGCTTGAAGCGACTGCCCTGGCCGGGACGGGAGTCGAGCTCGATGCTCCCACCCAACGCCACCGCGAGCTCGTGCGCGATCGCCAGCCCCAGTCCTGTCCCCGAGTCATCCCGGGACCAGAACGGCCGGAAGATCCGCTCCTGTTCCTCGACCGCGACGCCTGGCCCGTTGTCGTCGACCGCAACCGACACGCGACCGTTCGAGGCGGTGAGCTCGAGCTCCACCCGGCCACCGTCCGGCGTCCAGCGAAACGCGTTCGAGAGCAGGTTGGAGATGATCTGCAGCACGCGGTCGCCGTCCGACACGATCGTCGGGCGCGCCTCGAAGCGCTTGCCGTAGTCGATCCCGCGCCGGCGGGCCTCCTCACCGAAGGCGGAGTAGGCCTGGTCGCAGAGCCGCTCCATATCCACTTCCTCCGTGTGCACCGTGAAACGGTGTGCTTCCAGTTTCGCCAGGTCGAGGACGTCGCCGACGAGGCGCTCCAGCCGCATGCCCTCCCGCGCGATCACGTCGAGGGAGTCTGCGCGCGCCTCGGGATCTTCTGCGAGTCCCTCCCGCAGGGCATCGACGTGACCGCGGATGGCGGTGAGAGGCGTGCGCAGCTCGTGCGAGACGGTCATGAGGAAGTTGCGCTCCTGCTGCTCGGCGTCTGACAGGCGCGCGGCCATCTCCCTGAAACGGTCGGCAAGGTGTCCGATCTCGCCGCCACCACGGACCCGGGGCAGATCGACGTCGTAGCTTCCGCGCGCGATCTCGTCCGTCGCGCGCGACAGCGCCAACACGGGCCGGGTGATGCGCCGCGACAGGTACCACCCGAGCAGGCCTGCGACGATGATTCCCCCGAGCGAGGCGATCGCCAGCCGTTGGAGCAGCGGGATCAGCCGCTGGTTCAACTCCGTCTTCGGCTTCGCGACGATCAGGTCGCCGAACGCGGGCCCTTTCTTTTCGAGCTTGAGCGGACGCGCGACGGCGAGATAGGTCTTCTTTGCGCCCGGTGGCGTGAACTCGAACGTGATCGTTCGGCCGGAACGCCAGTCCACTGTGCTCTGCGGTAGGCGTTCCAGTCCGACGCTCTGGTCGGGGACGGGCGAGACTCCGACGTAAAAGAGACGATCGCCGGTCGCACGTTCGAGCTGTCTCGCGATGCGCGGCAGCGGCACGCCGGTGTCGTTGGCCGTGATCGCCTGCTGGGCAAAAACTTCGGTGAGCCCGATCGCTTCGCGGCGGAGATCGGCCTTGGAACGGCTGAGGACGTAGCCCTGGAAGAGCCGCAGCGCCACCGCCGCTGCGATCAGCCCGCTCACGACGATGCCGAGCAGGAAGAGCGCCGGCAACCGGAACCGCAGCGAGCTGAGCATCAGGACCTACAAGGTACTGCTAGGCCTTGACTGCAGCCGGCGTGGGCCCGACCTTGTAGCCGACCCCCCACACCGTCACGATCGGCGAGGCCTCGCCGAGCTTGCGCCGCAACTGGCGCACGTGGACGTCCACGGTCCGCGTGTCTCCGGCAAAGGTGTAGCCCCAGACCCGCTCGAGCAGCTGGTCACGCGTGAGCACGAGCCCGCGATGGTCGAGCAATTCCCAGAGGAGGTCGAACTCCTTCGGTGCGAGCTGAATTTCCTCGTCGCCGACCTTCACCTCGCGCCGGCCCGCGTCGATCACGAGATCGCCGTGCTGCAGGGTCGCGCTCTCCAGTTCCTTCCTCCGGTCGGGAGTCGAGCGGCGGAGGATCGATTTCACGCGCGCGACGAGCTCGCGCGGGTTGAACGGCTTCGTCATGTAGTCGTCGGCACCGACCTCGAGCCCGATGATCTTGTCGACGTCCTCGTCGCGCGCGGTCAGCATCAGGATCGGCACGTCGGACTTCTGGCGGAGCCGCCGGCAGATCTCGATGCCGTCGATGTCAGGCAGCATCAGGTCGAGCACGATCAAAGAAGGCTGCTCGCTCTGCGCAGACGCGAGCGCGTCGGTGCCGTTCGAGGCGGTCCGGACCTCGTAACCCGCGTTCTTCAGGTAGAGCGAGACGAAGGACGCGATCGACGCTTCGTCCTCGACGACGAGCACTGACTGCGTGCTGGCGCTCAGGAGGGTGCCCTTAAGGAGTCGTGGACGACAGAGGGAAGAAGAAAGAGAGCGCCGGCATCGTGAGGTACTCCCCACCGTTCACGGAATAGGAGCCGTCGTCCCCGGTGCCTGCGCCGTCCAGCGTCACGTTCCCCCTGCCGACGAGCGAGAGGTTGATGCCCCGTCCCTTGACGACGATTCGGAACGACCCACCGATGATCCGGAAGCGCACCTTGTTGCCGCCCCAGGTGGTCGTCGTGGCGTCGCGGTCCTTCGACCACTCGTCCCCGGTCACGATCGGCCCCGTGCCGTCGCCGTCGATCGGGTCGCTGATCGTCACCCTGCCCTGGGCAAAGCTCCCGATCACGCCGCCGCGTCCCGAGATCGTGATCGTGCCTCGCCCGTCGCGCACGGATAGCGTGCCGTCACTGGCACCCTGGGTGCGCGCAGCAGAAGCCGCCGGCAAAGCCAGCGCTGCGAGCATGGCAAAGGTGAGGAGTTGCCTCATCGCTAGTCAGTATCGACGCTGCAATTGTGCCCTGCATCATTGGAAAGTAAGGAGATTGTAAGGCGGTGACGCCCCTTGTCCTGGCTGCGGCGGCGGCGCTGACGACACCGGCGCCGGCACTGCTCGACCTCCGCGTGACGAATGGGTCCACGCCCTATCTCGGCGACCGGCGTTTGCTGACGACGGTGAGCCCCAACCGCGACGGTTTCCGCGACGCGGCGTTCGTGCACTTCCGACTCCTGCGCCCCGCGACCGTGCGACTGGAGGTCGTCGCGACGAACATGGTGCGCGCAGGCAAGGGCGGGACGACGATCGTGTGGCGGACGGCGAGGCATTTTGCCTCCGGTGCGGGCACGCTCGCGTGGCGGCCTGCGGCGGCCACGCAACCGCGCACGTACGTGATGCGTCTCAAGGTCGGCGCGCGCGTCTACGGCGGGTACGGCCCGAGTGGACGGCAGGACGCGCCGGTGGTGCGTGTCCAGGGAATCGATGCAGTCTTCACGAAACGCAGCTACGCACCGGGCGAGTCGGCCGAGCTCCGGCTCGCGACTGATGCGCGTCTACTGCAGCTGCAAGTCTTTGCGTACCAATCTCCGGGACGGCCGAGCGAGCAGGACGTCAAGACCAGCGGCCTCGCCAAGACCGGTCCGATTCGCGTGGACTGGCGCGCACACCGTGACGGCCCGGCGCTGCTCCGCGTCGTGCGCGCGGGCGACTGGCCGAGCGGCCTCTACTTCCTGCGCGCGACCGCAGCGGACGGCCGGGTCGGGTACGCCCCCTTCATCATCCGACCGCGCAGGCTGGGCACGAACCGTGTGGCAGTCGTCCTCGCGACCAACACGTGGGCCGCGTACAACTTCGCGGACGGGGACGGCGACGGCTGGGGCGATTCCTGGTACGTCACCGGACGCCACCGCAGCGTCGACCTGCGGCGGCCGTTCCTCGACTTCGGCGTGCCCTTTCGCTTCCACGACTGGGACCTGGAGTTCGTCGCGTGGCTCAACCGGACCGGCAGGGCAGTGGACTTCCTCTCGGACGACGACCTCGGTGCAGTCAGCAGCGGCGAGGAGCTCGCGCGGCGCTACGACCTCGTCGTCTTCCCCGGACACGAGGAGTACGTCACGCGACATGCGTACGACGTGATCGAGCACTACCGCAACGCCGGCGGCAACCTTGCCTTCCTGGCCGCGAACAACCTCTACCGGCGCGTCGACCGCGTCGGGCAGCGGCTCGTGCGGCGCGGCCTGTGGCGGAAGCTCGGGCGACCCGAGTCGCGCATCGTGGGAGTTCAGTACGTCGGGTCGGATCACGGACAGCGGCAGGCGGGCTACACCGTTACGGGCGCGGTCGCGGCGCCGTGGGCGTTCGACGGCACCGGCCTTGTCGACGGTGACGTGTTCGGCCGCTACGGGATCGAGATTGACGCACGGACGTCCGCGTCGCCCCACAGCCTCCAGGTGCTCGCGCACATTCCCGAGCTGCTCGGGCCGGGACGGTCGGCGGAGATGACGTATTACGAGACGCCGGCGGGGGCGAAGGTCTTCGCGGCGGGCGCGCTCAACTTCGGAGCGTCGCTCGGCCGGCCCGAGGTCGACCGCCTGCTCGCCAACGTCTGGGCGCGCCTGAGCGTCCCATAGGGGAGGACCGTCCGATGCGGCCACGAAGATGGGAGACGTGACCGAGCTCATGCGTTCCGAACGCACCTCGCAAGTGCTTGTGGCGCGGCTCGACGCGCTCGCCAGCGTGGCGGCCCAACTTCACCACGCGGACGTCGAGCGCCTGGTCGAGCTCGCCTCGGTCGCGACCATGCACGCTGTCGCGCTAGAGACTCTGCACGCCGAGAAGGCCGAAGAGATCTGGCGCGACGCGCACACGCGGCATCCCCAGCTGCCCGTGGTCGAGATCGAGCTACCCGAACAGCTCGCGGCCTAACTAGTACTCGTAGAAGCCGCGGCCCGTCTTGCGGCCGAGCGCGCCCTCCTGTTGCATCCGCACGAGCCGCTCCGGCGCGGCCATTCGTTCCTCGCCGAGTTTCCCGTGCAGGGCTTCGGATGCATGCACGTGCACGTCGATGCCGATCAGGTCGATCAGAGCGCACGGGCCCATCGGCCAGCCGGCTCCGTTCGTCATCGCCTTGTCCATCTCTTCGGGAGCGACTCCCGCCTCGTCGAGCACGCGCACGCAGTCGTTCAGCAGCGGAATGAGGATGCGATTGACGATGAATCCTGGCGTGTCGTTGCATCGAACCGGCCGCTTGCCGGCCTGCTCGGCCCACGCGTAGGCCGCGTCGACCGCCTCGTCCGAGCTCTCGCGCCCGCGGACGATCTCGACCAGCGGCAGAACAGGGGCGGGATTGAAGAAGTGCATGCCGACGACCCGTTGCGGCCGCTCCGTCGCTTCGGCGATCTCGGAGACGGACAGCGCGGACGTGTTCGTCGCCAGGATTGTGTCGGGCCGAGTGACGCGATCGAGCTCGGCGAACAGCTCACGCTTGAGGTCGAGCTCCTCGAGGGCGGCTTCGATCACGAGGTCGCAGTCCGCGAGCTCGCCGAGGTCCGTCGTCAGCGTCAGACGCCCGAGTGCGGCGTCCCGATCCTCCGCCGAGAGCCGGCCCCTCTCGACACCCCGGCTCAAATACCGCTCGATCGTCGCGCGGCCGCGCTCACCGAGCTCATCGTTCACTTCCCGGCCGACTGTTTCGAACCCGGACTGGACGCTGACCTGCGCTATCCCCGCGCCCATCGTGCCGAGGCCGACGATGCCGACTTTCCGGATCTCCACTAGACGGCCGCTCGAGCCAGGATCCAGCGAAACGAGACGTCACCGTGCCCAGGCTCGTGCTGCACGACGACCTCGTCGCGCACCGGCTCCAGACCGGCGTCACGCAGGAGGGGCGGGTACGCCTCGCCGCCGAGCGACGCAAAGAACATGGGTGCGCCCAGCCAGTCGACGGCGATCTCCTCCCCGGCGTCTCCCGCGCCGAACGTGCCGAGGAAGAAGCCGCCGTCGCGGAGCCAGAGACCGATGCGAGCGATCAGGCCGGATTGCTCCTCGATCGGGACGTGCCCGAAGACGAACAGCGCCGCGACCGCATCGAACGAGGCCGGCGCGACCTCGAGCTCCATCGCATCGCCGTGGACGAAGCTCGCCTCGGGAACGTGATGCCGCGCGAGCTCGATCTGCACGGCAGAGATGTCGACGCCCGTGACCCGATGGCGACGGGCCAGCTCGCGGGTCGCCGGGACGCCGCGGCCGCACCCGAGCTCGAGCACATCGGCGCCGTCGTCGAGGCGTGCGTCGAGATCGCGCACCCATTCCATGACGGGGGAGTCAACCTTCCCGGCCCATTCCGCGTAGCGCAATGCGATCGCGTCGTAACCACGAGCGACGATCTCTTTCGGTTCCCGCGCAACCGCACGCCCTGCCATCTCCCCCACGCGCGGGAGAGTAACGCTCAGACGCGTTCGACGACGCAGGCGAGCGCCTGCCCGAAACCGATGCACATCGTC
>DAINSN010000030.1:0-17317 GCA_036741295.1 Gaiellaceae bacterium | reverse complement strand
CGGGGGATCCAACGCTCGGTCTGGACCGGCTGCAGGGGGATCAATCGGCACGGTCGACAATGTGTCCAAGTCGAGTTTCACACTCTCGACATCAGCTGGTCAGAAGGTGACCGTCAAGAAGGTCTCCTCCACGACATACAAGAACGGGACAACCCCGACCTCGGCGAGTGCCATTAAAAGAGGCGAAACCGTCCTCGCACTCGGAACGACGAACGGAACGACCATCACGGCCAGCCAGGTCATCGTGCAGCCGAACGGGAGCGCCGGATCTGCAACCTTCCCGGTGACGGCGGTGGTCCCCTTCCAGCGTGGCGCACCGTCCACGTCAAAGCAGGACGGTCAGATCCCAGCGACTTACAGTCAGGGCTCCGGGACCATCGTCAGCGGAACGAAAGCGTATAAAGCGACCAAAGCTGCGTTGGCCGTCTACCCGGGGGGCATCGTCGATCGGGTTGTGAAGCTGAGCAGCGGCGAGTACGAGGTCCACAACATCGGCGTCAGCTGGCCGCACCACATTTTCGTCAACCAGAACTTCAAGGTCGTCGGCGCGAATTAGCCCTTTGCGGACAGTGGGCGGAGGATTCCGGTCGTGAAGCTGCCCGCTTAGACTCATTGCATGGCGGCGTGCGCGCGCTGCAGCACCAACAATCCAGACGAGGCGCGCTTCTGCTCGGCGTGCGGCGCGTCCCTCGTCGCCGGAGAGTCCGAGGTGCGGAAGACGGTGACGATCGTCTTCAACGACCTGCCGGGATCGACAGCGTGCTCTTCGTCGCCGGCGGGCTAACCGCGTACGCTCCGCGCTCGCTCGAGCTCGAGCTGACGAAGCACGATGCGTCGGATCTTGCCGGTCAGCGTTTTCGGCAGGTCGGCGACGAACTCGATTCGCCGCGGGTGGGCGTAGGCTGAAAGCCGGTGGCGCACGAATGCCTTGATCTCCTCGCTGAGCTCGTCGGACGGATCGCAATCGGACGCGAGCACGATGAAAGCCTTCACGACGTGACCGCGTAGCTCGTCTGGCGAGGCGACCACTGCCGCCTCGCGGACCGCCGGGTGCTCGAGACAAGCTGACTCGACCTCGAATGGACCAATCCGGTAACCGGCCGCGATGATCACGTCGTCTGCGCGACCTTCGTACCAGACGTATCCGTCGTCGTCCTGCCTAGCGGCATCCTTCGTGTGGAACCATTCGCCGCCGAACACCTCGTCGCTGTCGGAAGGCCTGTTCCAGTAGCCGAGCGGGAAGTGCGGGTTTGAGCGAGCGCGGAGACAGATCTCACCTCGCTCGCCGCGGCCGACCGGATGCTCGTCCTCGTCGAGGATCTCAATCTCCCAACCAGGCATCGGCTTCCCCATCGATCCCTCCCGCACCTCCATGAAGGGGTAGTTGGCCACCAGTGGATACGACTCCGTCAAACCGTAGTAGTCGAGGACGGTTACGCCGTACTGCTCCCGAAACCAACGGATCGCCTCGGGGTTCAACGGCTCGCCGGCAGAGCAGACGCGCCGGAATCGCTGCGGGTAGCGCTTGCCCGCGTCCGCGATCGACATCATCGCACGCATTGCGGTTGGCGTCGTGAACACGTTCGTCACGTTGTGGCGGCTGAGGAAGTCGAGTTGCTTAACCGGATCGAACCCCGCTTCGCGCCGGTACACGCACTGCACCGCCCCGAGACGCCATGGCCCAAGCAACGGTGCGATCCCGGCTGCCCACGCCCATTCCCCCATGCCGTGGAAGCGCTCGCCGTCTTCGACCTCGTGGCAGTAGACGAATTCTTCGTGCGCGAGGATGTAGCGGTGGGCGTGGACGATGCCCTTTGCCAGCCCGGTCGTCCCTGACGTGTAATAGAGCTGAGCCGGATCGTCGGCCAAAGTGTCGCATGCGACCGCCTCGATCGACCCTCCGGCCAGCGTCTGTTCGTCCACGACTAGCAGCTGCGCAGTCGTCGTGCCGAAGCGCTTGGCGTTCGCGGCATCGGTGACGACGAGCCTGGCGTCAGAGTCGATGAGGCGGTGGCGGATCGAATCGTCACCGTAGAGCACCGACATCGAAAGGAGGATCCCACCGAGCTTCCAGATCCCGAAGAAAATCGCCGCCGCCTCGGGCGTCGCCGGCAGGATGACCGCGACACGATCGCCGCGCTCGACGCCGTGCTCGCGCAGCAGATGCGCCGCCCGGTTTGCGAGATCCTGGAGCTCTCCCCATGCCAGCTCGCGATGCGAGCCGTCGAAGCTCTCCCAGACCATCGCGAGCTTTTCGCGCGGATGCTTGTCGCAGACATCCGAAGCGATGTTGTAGTGCGCGGGCACATTCCAGCGGTGACGCGCGCAGACCTGCTCATAGGAGGTCGAGTTCATTGGAGGATGGAAGGAGCATGGCACCTGTCGTGGCGCGGAACAAGCCGCCGCGAGTGTGGACTGCGCCGGGCGAGGTCGTGCGACCAGCGACTCGCTGATCATGATCCGGTGTCTCTCGCGGGCGGGCGCCTAGTCGGAATCTGGCGAGCGCCTTTTAGGCGTCCGCGTACTCATCGTGTCGCCGCGGCCAGCCCTCCGGGTTGTCGCCGCGCCCCTTCGGAGTGCGGTCGAGCAGCTGCCAGGTGGCGCTCAGGACGTCGGTGCCGCGGTCGTAGCACGAGTACGTGTGGTAGACGACCCCGTCCTCAAGCGCGAATGCGCTCAGGCCATGGAGCTCGTCACGACGAAGATCAATTTCAGCCGCATGCTTCGGCGTACCGAAGTTGAAGCCGGTGCCGGTTCTTCGCTCCTCCTCCGTGGACACTGCGAAGTCGAGATTGAAATCGCTTCCTGCTGCCGAGACCCACGGGAAGCTCCAGCCCATCCGGCGCCTGTAGGCCTGCAAGTTCTCCAGCGGAGCGCCGGACACTGCGACGAACGTCACGCCCCGCGGCGGGAGATGGACGACCGCGCCGTCGAGACTGTCAGCCGTGTACGAGCAGCCCGGACAGCCTGCATCCGGCCAGCCCTCGACCGTCGGGCCGAACATGAAGTGGTAAACGAGCAGCTGTGAGCGCGCGTCGAAGAGGTCGGCCAACGTCTTCGTCCCTTCGCCGGTCTCGAAGATGTAGTTCTTCTCAACGGGGACCCACGGCAACGTTTGCCGCCTCCGAGCAAGCTCGTCGCTGCGGCGCGTTAGCTCCTTCTCTCGCTCGAGCAGCTCCGTGCGGGCCGCGAGCCATTCTTCACGCGTCCCAACCCTGTATTTAGTCATCTCGGTCTCCCACCCGCTCACTCTCTCTTAGACGGCCCACCGCGCGAAAACTCATCGCCGACCCTGCTTTCCGGTGCCTTCATGGTGTGTGGCCGATGCCACGAAGACAGATAGGGGTAGACAGCCGGGGTTTTCTGACTAGGGTTCGGCACTTAAGAACAGGCCAGGGCGGCGAAATCACTGATTTGCGGCCCGTCGTTCTCTCTCCTCCATGCCGACCTCCCTCCGCAGCCTTCTGCTTGCGCTCGCACTTGCCGCGATCGTCTTCGGCTGTGCGTGCGTAGGCCCGCAGGAGGGTGCGGCCGCGCCGACGCCGACTCGGCACGCTCCGATCCCCGAGGTTCCGAAGCCCACCATTGGCGAGCGCGCCGCGGCGATCGCCGTCAGCGCGGTCGGCGTGCCCTACCGATGGGGAGGCATCTCCCCCGCCGGCGGCTTCGACTGTTCCGGGCTGGTCGACTGGGCGTACGGGCGGCTGGGCATTGAACTTCCACACAGCTCGTACGCGCTCTACGACCAAGGCCGGGGCGTAGCGCGATCAAGAATGAGGGCCGGCGACTTGCTCTTCTTTTCAGGGCGCGGACACGTCGGCATCTACATCGGCCGGGGCCGCATGGTGCACGCGCCGCACTCCGGGACCCGAGTTCAGGTGGTGAGGTTGGCGCGCTCGTCTTACGGGACGCGTCTCATCGGCGTCCGGCGCGTCTCCCACGCGTAACTGAAGCGCACAGAAATAGCGCCGGAACGTGTACGGACACTTTCGCTCTCGGCCGCTCCGATCTATCACGAAGACATTCGTTCTTCAACGATCGGAGCACACATGTCAAGAGTCCTCCTGCTCGCAATCCTCGCCGCACTGCTCCTCTTCCCTACCGCCGCCGGTGCCGGCGCGTCGGGTCTCGTGGTGAGCCAGATCTACGGCGGCGGCGGAAATGCTGGCGCCACGTTCCGAAATGACTACGTCGAGCTCTTCAACGCCGGATCCGGCGTCGTCGACTTGTCGGGCTGGACGGTGCAATACGCCACCGCCGCGGGAACGACCTGGCAGGCCACCGCACTCTCCGGGACGATCGCGCCCGGCCACTACTACTTGGTCCAGCTCGCATCGAACGCGGACGTCGGTGCCGCTCTTCCGGCCGCCGACGCGACCGGCACGAGCAACCTCGGCGGCACCAGCGGGAAAATCGCACTCGTTCGCGGTGCCGCTGCACTCACGTGCGGCGCTTCGGCGGGGAGTTGTTCGGCCGATCCGCTCGTGGAGGATTTCGTCGGCTACGGCAGTGCCAGCGACTTCGAGGGTGCGGGCTCTGCGGCGGGGCTTTCCAACACTTCAGCCGCGCTTCGCGCGAACGACGGTTGCACCGACACGGGCGAGAACGCGACCGACTTCACGGCGGCGGCACCCACGCCCCGGAACTCCGCCTCCCCGCAGAACTTGTGCGCGGGCACTTCCCCCGGGCCGAGCGGCTCCGTGAGCGTCGATCTCAACGTGGCTTCCGTCATCTCCGTTTCGCTCGATCGTCCCGCGCTCAGCTTCGGCACGTTCACGTCCGGCGATCGGCCGGGACCGCTTCCCGAGCGGGTCACCGTATCGAGCAACAACACCGCCGGCTACTCGCTCGTCGTCGCTCGGACCGCCTTTGCGCCGGCAGACCTTCCGCTGGCGCTCTCGGCCACCGCACCCGCAGGCGGAACGCTCGGAAGTGCATTTAGCAGCGGCGCTCTTGTTCCGATTCCGATCAGTCCGGCGACTGGGTTGACCGTCGGCACGAAGGCCGCATCGAGCGCGGCGGGCGGAGACGTCTGGCCGACCAACATCGGTTTCTCCTCCCCGCTGCCCCTTGTCGCGACCGGCCGCTACTCGGCAACGGTGACGTTCACCGCTGTCGCTCGGTGAGACCAGCCCTCGCACTCGCGGGCTTGACCGCGCTCGTGCTGACGTCCGCCCCTTCCGCCGAGGGGGCGGGTGCCGACCGGCCGCGCGTCGCGCTCTCAGTCTCGCCCGCACGGCTCGCACTCGCCGCGCCGGGCTCGAGAACGATCAAGGTGCGGAACGATGGTGCCGAGCGGGTCGTGGTCGACGTTGCGCGGCGAACGCTCGGCCGGCAAACGGCGGGGAAGACGTGGCTCCAGATCGTGCCCTCACGTCTAGTGCTCCGCTCGAGAGAGAGCGCGGCCTTGACAATCCGAGTCAAGCCACCTCAGCGCGCGGAACCCGGCGACCATCCGGTCCTCATCCTGCTGACGACACGCGCGCTGCGCGGTAGTCGCGTCAACGTGCGGCTGCGCCTTGGGGTCCGCATCACGATGGTCGTGCCCGGGCCAATCGTGCGCCGTCTCACACTCGGCAGCCTTCGCGTCGGTCGTCGGCGCGACGCGCGGTTCATGTTCGTCTCGGTCGCGAACCGCGGCAACGTGACCGTCCAACTCCGCGGCCGCGTCACTGCGTTGCTGCTCCGGCGCGGCAAACAGTTGACGCGCCTAAGCCCTCCTGCCCAACGTGCGCTACTCCCCGGAGCCCGCGCCGTCCTAGCGCTGCGCTACCGCGGCCGCATCCGCGGCCTCCTCACTGCGGTCGTGCGAATCCGGCTCGGTTCCGGTATTTACGTCGTCGAGCGCCGATACCGCATCCGCCTGTGAAATGGGAGAAGCAGGAGCGACCAGCGTCGTGCTGTGGTCGAGAAACTCATCGGCCTGCGACCGGTAGTGGTTGCGGGAGGGACGCCAACCGCTCGAGATACGGGATCGCGCGCAGACGATCGAAGAGCTCCCTGGCCTCGGCTGCGAGTCCCTCAACCTCGTCCATCTGACCGTCGCCCGCGAGCCACTCGGCGTGCTCGAGCAAGACAAGCGCCAGCTCGAAAGGCGTCTCGATCTCACGGAAGATGCGGGCAGCCGCGAGGAAACCCGCGCTCGCGGTCTCGCTGTCGCGCCGCAGCACAGCTCGCCGGGCTGCAAAGCGTGCGCCAAGCGCTCGAACTGAGGGAGTTATCTGGCCCGGTGGAATGCGTTCGACCAGGCCGAGGAGCTCGTCCACCTTCTCCTCGTTCCCGATGGTCAATGCCGACTCGAGCGCCACGGCGAGCGCTTGCTTCACCGCCCCCTGCGACGTTCCGCCGACAAGCTCGGCGTGCATTTCGACCACGCCCTCCGCGACGGCATGCGCCTCGCTCGCCCGTCCCGAGGCCAGCAGGAGCTCCGCCTCGGCAATTCTGAAATTGGCAACCTGCTGAAGCTCACGTATGTCGACGTGGGGCCGGATCGCTTCCACCCGTCGCTCGGCCTCCTCCAGTTCCCCCCGCCAGACGAGTGGACCGACGAGGAGAAATCTGTGCCAGGCGAGGATCTGCTCGTCCTCGATGTCCAGCTCGCGCTCCTCGGCAAACACCTCATCCCATTGGCCGAGCAAAAGCATGTTGCCGCGCACCCATTCCCGCAACGCTCCGTCGACTCCCCGGTCGCCGATCTTTCTGCCGAGTTCGACCCCTCGAAGGGCCAGTTCAAGGCCCTCGCGGATTCGGTCGCGGTTCGACAGAATGCCGGCGAGGTTCCGATACGCCCGCAAGGCTGGTCCGGAGAGCTCGCCAGCGAGGGCGACCTCGAGTGCATGTCGCATGAGTAGCTCTGCCTCCGCATGTCTACCCCTCGCCGCCAGGATGAGCGCCTTCGTATTCAGCCCGTGCGAAAGCACTTCTGGTAGCAGGAGCGATTCCGCAATCTCGAGCGCGAGCTCGGTGCGCGCCATCGCGTCGTCGAGCCGACCCGCGAAGAAGAGCGGCCGTCCCAACGTAACGGCGAGCATGCCCAGGTCGGCGTCGCGCTCCTCCCCCCCAAGCACCCCGAACGCCTCCTCGAGGTCGCCGATCGCCCGCTCGATGTCACCCTCGTGTTGCCATGTATGCACGCCCAGTTGCGCTCGGACTCGCGCGGCTGGGTGCGTGAGGCCGACCTCTTCGAAGTCCGCGATTGCCTGCTCGAGGTGCGCTCGCGCTTCATCCCTTCGCAGGGCCAGAGTCGCCATGCGCCCGGCCCGCTCGTGCAGCTCGGCGCGCTCGAGGCGGCTTTCGACGAGCTCGAGCGCTTGCTCGTAGTACCGCCGAGCATTCTCGCTTGCCGCGACCGACTCCGCGCGCTCGCCGGCTTTGACAAGCGTTATCTGCACTTTGGCGCGAAGGACTCCCGCGTCAGATGCGTCGGGATCAAACTCGAGCGCCGTCAGATAGTGAGAGGCGACGATCTCGGCGACGTCTTGCTCCCCGGCGCGGGACTCCTGCTCCAAGTACGTCGCGGCCGCGATGTGGCGGGCCTTACGCTCGCTCCTCGGCAACATCTCGTACGCGACCTGGCGCAGGAGGTCCTGGAGGAAGCTGAACTGGCCTCGTTCGGGAGAACGCGGATCAACCTGCAGCGAGAGGATCTCCTTGCGCACGAGAGCAGTGAGGAGAGATTCGAGTGCTTGCTGCGGAAGGTCGGTCACGGCGGCGAGAGCAGCGCTCGTGAAGCTTTTGCCGATGATGGACGCGTCGTGGAGCAAACGGCGCTCGTCCACGTTGAGTCCGTCGAGTCGCGCGGCAATCAGTGCCTGCAGCGTCTCGGGCACCTCGAGGATGTCGATCTCCCGCGCCGGGCGATAGCCGTTGCCCTTCTGCTCGACGAGGCCGCGGTCCAGCAACATTCGGACGATCTCGACCGCATACAGCGGCACGCCCTCGGCTCGGTGGAGGACCTGGCGGCGGATGTCTTCCGGAAGTCCGGGGGCGAAGCCGTCGAGCAGAGCCTCCATCGCTTCATCGGCAAGCGGCTCGATTGCGAGCGCCGTCGCGCTTCGCAAGCCGGCCGCCCAATTGGCGTGACGCTCGGCCAGCTCGGGCCGAGCAAGGGCAAGGACGAAGATCGGGTGATTGCGTGACCAGTCGAGCAAGTACTCCAAGAACTCGAGCAGTGCCGCGTCGGCCCACTGCATGTCCTCGAAGACGAGCACGACAGCCCCAGACTCGGCGACTCGCTCGAGGAACAGGCGCCAGCCGGCAAAGAGATCCTGCGAGGGCGCGCCGTCTCGATCCTCGAGCGCGAGCAGCTGTGCGAGCCTCGGCTCGATCCACTCGCGCTCGTCCGGATCGGCGACGTGCAGCTCGACCGCGGCACGCAATTTCGCGCGCGCAGAAACCGCCTCTTCGCCCTCTGCAATGCCGGCGCGCATCCGCACCATTTCGGCGAACGCCCAGTACGACACGCCGTCCCCGTACGACAGGCAGCGACCTTCGTGCCAACGAATCGTCCGGTCGATGCCGTCAAGATATTTCTGGAGCTCCCAGGCCAGCCGCGATTTGCCGATCCCTGCTATGCCGATCACCGAAACGAGGTAGGCCTTGCGCTGATCAGCGCTTGCGTTAAAGAGCTCTTTCAATAGGCGAAGCTCTCGCTCTCGACCAACGAATGGCGGCTCGAGAATGTCGCGCCTTAGATCACCACGCCGGCCTGCTGTAATGCTGACGGCCTGCCACAACGCGATCGACTCGGTCCGGCCCTTTACCTCGTGAGTGCCGGCATCGGAGTACGCGATCGCCCGCTCTGTCGCCCGACGAGTAGCCTCGCCCACAAGAACCGATCCGGGCGCGGCAAGCGCCTGCACGCGCGACGCGGCGTTGACGAGATCGCCGGCGACCATTCCCTGCCCGGCGGCACCGAGGTTTACCACCGCCTCGCCTGTGAGGACTGCTGCTCGCGCGGCAAGGTGGTCAATGTTCGCCTGACGGCCGAACTCGCCCACGGCCTCGACAAGATCGAGGGCGGCCCGTACGGCGCGCTCGGCATCGTCCTCCTGCGCCACGGGAGTGCCCCACACCGCCATCACTGCGTCACCGATGAACTTCTCGACCTCACCGCCATAGCGAGCGATCACTCCAGCCGCAAGCTCGAAGTACCGCGAGAGCAATTCGCGCACGTCTTCGGCATCACGGTTCTCGGAGAGCGGGGTGAAGCCAACGAGGTCGGCAAAGAGAACGGAGACAAACCGGCGCTCGACGGCTACGGCCGGTCGTTGTGCGGACTTAGCAGGCACGGCGAGAGTGCTTCCGCACTCGCCGCAGAAGCGCTCCTCAGGCTCGTTCGTCGCTCCACAGTCCGGGCACGAGCTCCCGAGCGTGGCCCCGCACTCGGCGCAAAACTTCCTTCCGGCTCGGTTGAGCGTGCCGCACGCCGCGCATGTCGTGCCGTTGCTCTCTGCCACACCTAGAGGATAGGCCGATCAGCCCGAGACAAGGAGCACAGCCGCTCACACCATCGGTCTTGTGTACCTGCAATGAGTTCCGCGGCCACTGGCGGCGGGTTGCGAGCCGCTATGACATTTGCGTGGCGTGTGATTCGAGGACGACCCGGAGAAGCCAGGCTCGTACCGCCTCACCCACTGCGCCGAGATCGGTGCGGAGACTGTGGTCGCCCGCCACCTGAACCACCGCGCGCGACTTCGTGGCCGGCGGAATGCCGAACTGATCTCGCGTCCCTTGCACGACGAGCGTTGGAACCGTCACCGCATCGAGCTCGACGAGGCGGCTCGGAGCGGGTGCGGCGCCCTTCCGGCGCGGCGGCTGCAGCGGGAACGCGAGGCAGAGCAATCCAACAGCGCCCGTGGTCTCCGCGGGGTGCGGCAGGCGACGCGCGCGCCCGAAGACCGCCCGCCGACGAGGAGCGCCAAACCGCGCAGCTCGCCTGCAACCAGATGGTCGATCACCGCCGTCCACGCGGCATCGAGGTGATGCGCGGGAGCGGGAGAACGCCTACCCGCGACCCGGTAGGGCTGCTCGACGAGCGCGACGCTCAGACCCAAAGAGTGCGCGACGTGCGCCGCCGCAACGAGATCCTTCGCCTCCACCCCACCGCCTGCACCGTGACCGAGCACGAGCGCGGCCCGCGCCTTGTCTGCGCTGTCCAGATACGCCTTCGCCGTCCCGAAGGGCGTGTCGATCTCGAGCTTCTTCATCGAGCTGATGCTGCCACGTCGAATCAATCCGGGAGGAGCGGCACCGTGAATCCCTGCTCGCGCCCGAGCAGAACGGCGCGCATCACTGCCTTCGATCCGAATCGCCGACGCACTTCGTCGAGCGCGACGTCGAGAGCGTTGCCGCTGAAACGGTCGAGAGGCAGCACGAGCTGAAGGGCGCTGTCGTCTTCGAGATTGGCGACGGCGACGCCCACGAGCGTCAGGCCTCGGCGTTCGATCTCGGGCATCGCACCCGCCAGCAGCCAGCGAGCGGTGAGCAAAATCGTCTGCGTGTGCGCAATCGGCTGAGGTAACGTGTGCGATCGCGTCGCCCGCGAGAAATCGCCGAAGCGCAACCGCAGAACGACCGTGCGGCCGACGCGTCCGGCTATGCGCATCCGACGCGTGACACGATCGACGAGGGAGACGAGGACGGCGTCGACGGCTTCGGGCGTCTTCCGGGAACGGCCGAGCGCGCACTGCGAACCGATCGAGCGCCGGCGGCGACCGACGATCACCGGCCGTGGATCACGGTTGTGAGCGAGCGCATACAGGTGACGGCCCGCCGCGCGCCCGAGGATCGTCACGAGCACGGACTCGGACAGCCGGGCCACCTCACCGACCGTCGAGATCCTCCGCTCGTGGAGCTTCCTCGCGGTCGCCGGCCCGACGCCCCAGAGACGCTCGACCGGCAGCGGGTGGAGAAAGCTCAGCTCGCCGTCTGGAGGCACGACGAGCAGGCCGTCGGGCTTGGCGACGCCGCTCGCCACCTTGGCGAGGAACTTCGTCCGCGCGACGCCCACCGTGATCGGCAGGCCGACGCGTTCGCGCACCTCCCGTCGCAGCCGCGCGGCGATCTCGATAGGCGTGCCCGAGATCCGCTCGAGCCCGCGAACGTCGAGGAACGCCTCGTCGATCGATAGCCCTTCGACGAGCGGCGAGGTGTCGTCGAAGACGCGAAAGGCTGCCTTGCTCGCCTCGGCATAGGCCGACATCCGCGGCGGGACGACGACCGCGCTCGGACACAGCCGCCGGGCCTGCTTCCCGCCCATCGCGGTGCGCACCCCGAAGGCCTTGGCCTCGTAGCTCGCGGCGAGCACGACTCCCGCGCCGACGATGACCGGCCGGCCGCGCAGGCGCGGATCGTCTCGTTGCTCGACGGACGCGTAGAACGCGTCGAGGTCGGCGTGAAGGATCGTCGCGGCACCCGACACGAACATATGTTCCCACAGCTTCCATGGGTCTGCGGCTGATGCCACGAGAGCAAAGGGGGTAGACAGCGCTCGCTTTCCGACTACGATCCGACGCTTACAGGCCTAGGGCTGCGCAATTCGTGTTTTTGCGGCCCGTCGTTCTCTCTCCCCTTGCCGAATCCCCTCCGCAGCCCCCTGCTGGCGTTCGCGCTTTCCGCGATGGTCTTCGGCTGCGCCTGTGCAGGCCCGGCCGCAGCGGTCGCCCGGCAGACGCCTACTCGGCACGCTCCGTTCCCCGCAGTTCCGAAGCCGACCATCGGCGAGCGTGCCGCGACGATCGCCGTCAGAGAGGTTGGCGTGCCGTATCGATGGGGAGGCGCCTCCCCGGCCGCCGGCTTCGACTGCTCCGGGCTCGTCTACTGGGCGTACGGGCGGCTGGGCATTGAACTCCCACACAGCTCGTACGCGCTCTACGACCAGGGCCGGCGCGTAGCACGATCCAGAATGAAGGCCGGCGACCTGCTCTTTTTTTCCGGGCTCGGACATGTCGGCATCTACATCGGCCGCGGACGCATGGTGCACGCGCCGCACTCCGGCAGCCGAGTCCAGGTCGTCAGGTTGGGGCGCTCGTCTTACGGGGCGCGCATCGTCGGCGTCCGGCGCATCGTCAAGGCAGTTCGCGCAGCTCCCTAGCCGTTCATAGGATCGGCGCATGGCGATCCACGAGGTACGGGCCTCCGGCCTTGAGTACCTGGCGCTCGCGACGGAGCTCCTGCAACGCGCTCGCCTGGCGGATGCGGAGGCGGGGGTATGGGAAGCCGCTGATCTGCAGTGGTGGTGGCGCACGCCTCGGCGCTCGGACGCGATCGACCAGATCTTCTGGATCGACGACGAGGGACCGGTTGCAGGCGTGGTACTGACGGACTGGGGTCGAGCATGGGGATGCGATCCCATCGTCGTTCCCGGTGTCTCGACCGTTCCGCTTCCCACGGTCTGGGCGCGCGCCCTCGAGACCATCAGCGCTTTGGGGCTCGAGGCGGTCGAAGTGCTCGCTCGTGACGACGACGTCGAGTTGCGGGGCTTGCTGGCGGGCGCCGGCTTCGTGGCCGATGACGACCGATCGGGGATCACCTGGATGAACGCCCAGGACCGGCCCGGCGTGGCCGCCCTGCCGGCGGGATTCGCACTCGTGGACCGCGGCCAGGCGACAGCCAGGCCGCACCCCATGCGGCGACGAAGCGGCGAGGAGGTCGAGGCCCGCCTCAGGCAATGCTCGCTGTACGACCCGGAGCTCGACCTCGCCGTCGAGGCTGCCGACGGCCCGGCCGCCGGTTATGCGCTCTTCTGGTTCGACCCCGTGACCGAGGTCGGACTGGTAGAGCCGATGAGAGTCGAGGATGCGTACCAGCGGCGCGGTCTGGCCCGTGCCCTGCTCACCGCCGGCCTCGAACGGCTGGCGAAGCAAGGGGCACGCCGCCTGAAGGTCGGCTACGCCACAGACGTTGCACGCGGGCTCTACGTCGGCGCCGGCTTTCGGGTGACCTCTATCAGCAGGTCATACAGATGGAGGCAGTAGCCGTCATCCGAGGGGCTGCTCAAGCTGTGCGCAATTCGTCCCGATAGGACTTGTATGCGGCTTCTGCGTGTCTTCGTCTTTGTCGCCCTGCTCGCGGGGGCATTCGTCCCCGTCGCTTCGGCGGGCGGCTACACCGACGCGTCCTATTACACACCGGTCGGCAAGGTCGGCACGCCTTACTCCCACACCGTCTCGTGGAAACCCGGAACGGGTTGCCCTCCGTACGGCTATAGGGTCGTGGGCGGCGCGTTCCCGCCCGGTCTCACCCTCTCGTCGGACGGACACATCACCGGCACTCCGACAAAGGCCGGGACGTACACCTTCTACATCCAGCAGGCCGACAATTGCGGCATCGAGGGCGAGGGCAATGCGCCGTTTGTGATCACGATCCAAGGGGGAGCGCCGCCCCTGGCGGTGACCACCTCCACACTCCTGACCGGCGAGGGTGATCTCTCGTATTCGTTGATGCTGACCGCATCAGGAGGAGAGTCGGCGAACCGGACCTGGTCCCTGGCCGGAGGTCAGCTTCCTCCGGGGCTGACGCTTTCGGGCGATGGACTCATCTCGGGCACACCGACTACAGCCGGCACGTATGCCTTCACGGCGACCGTCAGCAGCGGCACGACTTCATCCTCGAAGAGCTTGACTCTCACAGTCATTCCCGGCATCGCCGTCAACGCAGCCCCGATCGTTCCGTTCGCCGAAGTGCGGACGCCTTACTCCGCATCCGTGCCGACGATCCTCAGCGTAACGGGCGGCGTTGCCCCGTATCGCTACGCACCGGTGAGCGGCTTTCCATTCGGGATCGGCTTCGACTCGGCGACGGGCGAGATCTTCGGTTCTCCTCGTGAGCCCGGAGTCGTCGACCTCGCGATCCTGATCACCGACGGCAACAACGCCACCAAGCAGGTGACGGTGTCGGTCACCGTTCTTCCCAAGCTCCAGATCACGCGCGTCCGTCTTGTCAGCGGGAACGTCGGGCAGGGCTATAAGACGAAAGTAACGGTTGCGGGTGGCAAGGATCCGGCCTGGACTGTCTTGTCCGGCAAGTTGCCAGCCGGGCTGAAGCTGAACGCCGCGACCGGTGCCATCGCGGGCGTGCCCAAACGCACCGGATCGTTCCGCTTCACCGTCTCCGTCAAGGACTCCCTCGGCGCGACGGTGTCGATTCGCTACATCCTCCTGATCCGGGGCTAAGGCTTCGAGCGCTAGCCCGCGCGAACCCGCCCCTCGCTTGCGCCAAGGGCGTGGACGATTCGCGCGGACTTCGTTCCTGCCGCTCGGCTTAAGCGGATGGCGCCGGGGGCGGCGCCGGCTCGACCGGGGCCGCCGCGGGCGACTCCTGGTACTTGAGCCAGCCTCCGGCCGCGATCACGACCGCCAGAATGAGGCCGATCCAAGCGGGCCAATGGCGTGCCTCGTTCGCCACGAGGAACTTGATAATGGTAAACAGCGCCGTCGCGCCGGCGAGTGCGACCGAGATGAGGACGGCCGACACCGGCAACTCGATCTGCTTCGTGATGCCGGCGAGCTGCAGCACTTCCCAGGCGATCAACGCGATGACGAGCAGTCCCATCAGGACACCGATTCCGTGCCAGCCGCTCACGCTGACGGTGAACGGGCCTGCTGACACCTGCTGCCAGGCGAGGAATGTGTCGACGAAGAGAATGATGCCGCCGACGAGTAGAACCTTGGTACCGGTACTGAGTCCAGCCCAATTCATGTGCAACGCCTTTCGGTTTGATGGGATCGTCCCAGGACGGCTGAATCTATTCCGTGGGAGCGTTCCCGTCTAGCGATCGGGCGTTTAGCGCTAGTCGCGCGAGGCCCAGGGATCGACATAGACGTCGTCGATCCGCCAGGCGCTACCGCTGCCGAGCGGCGTGATCTCGATCCGTGCCGAGGTCGAGCCGAGTAGCGGCAAGAGCAGATTGAAACCGCCCGAAGAGTTGACCGAGGAGGTGGGACCCCACTTCCCGCCGGCGGCGAACGTGTTGTAGTCCGTCGCCCCCAGCAGCCTGTTCAGCAGGCCGTACCAGAGAACTCGAACGTGCGCGCCCTTATCGATGCCACCGGTGTCGGAGCCGAACATGCGCAAGCTCAGCGCGTACGGACCGATGCAGGTCGTCGGGCTCAGGGCCCGGCTGCCGCTCGGCAGCGAGAGGGAGTGCGTGCCGCTCCCGAAGAAGGGTTGGTTCCCAGAAACAACAGCCGCGCCGCCGCTGAGCGACCAGCCGTACGAGCCGCTCTCGAGCCCGCCGTTGGGCGCGAGGTAGTAGCTCCGAAGATCGTTCCAGGGCGCAAAGACCTGAGCGCCTGCGCTTGGGCAGTTGTTTCCGAGCAAATTGCCGAGCAGGTCGGCGTTCGCTGCCGGCGCACTCAGCGCAACGGCCGCGACTGCGACGATGGTCGCAAGGATGAAACGAGATCCGAGACGTGCCGCCAACGTGCCCTCCTCCACAGATGTTCCCCTGAATGGGTCCGCAGTTCTGAGTCTCCGCAGTGGGCAAAACGGCGCCATCACCCCTGCGGGGTATCTGAATCCCTCGAACGAGGGGTCGTACGTTTGGTCAGCGCGTCAAGCAGCTAGGGACGGTTGCCGATTCTTCGCTGGTGGCGACTGCGGCCCCATCCGTTGCGACAGAGCGCGCACAAAACGCGGCCACGCTCGATCCTGACGTCGACCAATTCATCGGCGGCGCGAGGGATCGCGAGTCGCATCGCCTGCACGACCGCAACCGCTGGTCGGCAACTGCCTTTGGTCTCGCGTTCTTGGGGACGGCCACGGCACTGCCCTTCGTGGTCCCGTCCTCGCATTCTCCGAGCGCATTCATCGTCGCCGCGCTCGTCCTGAGCTATGCGGCCGCGTCCTGCGCACGATTCGAGGTGGGCACGGGACTGTTCCTTCCGACCCAGCTGATTCTTGTCCCGATGCTCTTCCTCCTGCCGCTGGGGTACGTGCCGCTCGCTATCTGCGCGGGCTTGCTCCTCGGCGCTGCGGCGGATCACTTCAGGAGCGGCGTTCCCCTGGAACGGGTGCTGCTCGTACCGCTCAACTCGTGGCATTCACTCGGACCTGTCGCGGTCCTAGCCGTCGCCGGCGTCACCCAGCCCACGCTGAACGATTGGCCGATCTACCTCGGCGCACTCGGCGCGCAGCTCACGGTCGACTACCTCGTTCAGGCGCCACGGCAGAAGTATGTGAACGGCGTGCCGCTCCTGCTGGCGGCAAAATTCATGCTCTCCAGCTTCTTCGTAGACGTTGCGCTCGCGCCGATCGGCCTGCTCGCGGCTCTCGTCGCGGTCGACCACCCGATTGCGATCTCGTTCGTGCTACCGCTGGTCGGCCTTCTCGTCGTGTTCGCGCGTGAGCGCCAGGTGCGGATCGACCACGCGCTCGAGCTCAGCCACGCGTATCGAGGGACGGCACTCCTCCTCGGCGATGTGGTCGAAGCCGACGACGCCTACACGGGGAGCCACAGTCGCGACGTCGTCTTTCTGGTGCTCGGTGTCTGCGACCGCCTCGGGGTCAGTGGGCGCGAACGTCGCGACGCGGAATTCGCCGCGCTGCTGCATGACGTCGGGAAGATCAAGATTCCGGCCGAGATCATCAACAAGCCGGCCAAGCTCACCGACGAGGAGTTTGAGATCATCAAGACACACACGCTGGAGGGCGAGAAACTGCTCTCGCAGGTCGGAGGTCTGCTCGGAAACCTCGGCCGCATCGTTCGGTCGTGTCACGAGGACTGGGACGGCACGGGTTATCCGGACGGGCTCGTCGGCGACGAGATCCCGCGCGTTGCGCGCATCGTCCGGTGCTGCGACGCCTTCAGCGCGATGACCACCGACCGGCCGTACCGGAAGGCGCGCCCGATCGACGAAGCGGTCACAGAGCTTTGGCGCTGCGCAGGCACGGATTTCGATCCGGTAGTCGTAGAGGCGCTCGCAGCAACGCTCGAGCTCGCACGCTAGGACGCCGATTTAGCCGCGCAGGTGCTTCTCGAGCCACTCGGCGGCTAGGCCGTACGCCTTCAGCTCGTTCGGCCGCTTCGTGAACCCGTGGCCTTCGTCGTCGAACACCACGTACTCCACTTCGCGGCCGAGTGACTCCAGCTTCTCGACCAGCTGATCCGACTCGCCCTTGACGACGCGTGGATCGGTCGCCCCCTGGATCACGAGGAGCGGCGTCTGCACGTTCTCGACGTAGGTGATCGGCGAACGCTCCATGAGGAAGTCTGCTTCCGTCTCCGGGTCACCGACGAAGCGCGCGATGAACCGCTTCCATGTCGGCGGCACCGCCTTGGCGAACGTGACGAGGTTCGACGGGCCGAAGATGTCCA
>DAINSN010000029.1:0-17325 GCA_036741295.1 Gaiellaceae bacterium | reverse complement strand
CCACGACGAGGCGGCGCGGCGCGGTGGAGCCCCACGCCGAGGCGACAGCGATCGCTGCGAACGCCGTCGCGAGGACGGTGAAGAGGAGCCCCAGGGCGCGGCGCTGCGACACGCCTCTACTCTGGCAGGGACTGCTGATGCCCGGCAGCCCGCGAGTACAATCCGGCCCGCAACCCAGGGGCGTAGCTCAATTGGCAGAGCACCGGTCTGGACACGGGTGAACCCCTGGTTCCCCCGTGCGCCCCCTCCTTCGGCGGTCTCCGAGAGCCGCAGCGAGCGAAGGCGGGCAAAGCCCACCTTCGCGGCGAGGAACGCGGCGCGAAGGCACGAGTACAATCCGGCCCGCAACCCAGGGGCGTAGCTCAATTGGCAGAGCACCGGTCTCCAAAACCGGGGGTTGCAGGTTCGAGTCCTGCCGCCCCTGCCTCTCTGTTCATGCCGAAAAGCCGCTGATTAGCAGCGGCTCCCGGCGTCAATGCGTCTGGTTGGTTCTCCGCTCAAGACCGCTCAAGACCGCTGTTTGCTGGCGCGCACTGGCGCGCAACTGGCGCACACCGAGAGGGCGTCTCCGCCTGGCCGAGGTGGAGCCACAGCAGCGTGGTCTATCTACGTGATCCCAGGACGCTCGGGTGACAGAACGCTCGCCCAGGCCAGGCTGCCCCCTTGCGGCCAGCTCCCGCCCCGATTGCGACCCCATTCCTCGAACTACGGATTCGGGGCCGATAGGCTTTCCGTGTGACAAGACCACCGCTGGACCCGGCGCGAGGTGCGGAAGTGGCCAAGAGACTCAGAGCCTTGGGCGTCAAGGGCAGACTCATCGAAGCTGCAGAGCTTGGTTACATCACGGAGGTGAAGTGTGGGATGCCCCAGTGCTTCTGTCCCGAGGAGCTGGGCGGTGCGGGTTACTTCCCACCGCGCACTAACCAATGGAACGACTGGGAGGCGACCTTCGAGCATTACCCCATCCCGAAGCGAGAAGGGGGCCGCAAGACCGTCGACAACGCGGTCCTTGCTCACCGCCTCTGCAACAAGCTCGACCACTTCATACGCGATGGGCTGTCCATCGAGAAAGATCTCGAGAGAGTCAGAAAAGCTCGCGAGGCTGCCGCCGGGAGCTAACGCGTCGAGCAGCACCATCTCAACGCCGCCGACCTCGCGCCCTCGCAGCCGGGGCAGGAACGCAGAGGCGGTGTGTTCATCCCACAGACCCTGAACGGCTGACCGCCCCGAGGAGAACGCCCCCGCGACCGGCTATACAGGATGGGTGCTCGGCTGGTCCCTGTGTTCAAGGGACATTCTGAACACTCGGCCAAGCAACAGTCGCTCCCCAAAGAAGCGACGAGGCAACTCAAACGCGAACCTAACTATGGGTTGCGAGGCAGGCGAGACCGAGCCCTACCGCGCTGCCGTAGGTGATCAGGAACTTCGTCTCAGCTCGATTGCAGGCAACGAAACGACCTTTGACCTTGATCGGGATTGGGTAGTTGCCGAAGCTGATTAGCGTGCGCCGTGTAGACAGATGGAATGCCGACCGGCGCGCGCTCTTGAACGTGAAGAAGTAGATGCCCCAGTACGCGAGCGGCGCGCACCCAAGACGGCAAGCGGCGAAGTTCCAGTACACACCTTGGCGATAGTGCGCTGAGACCGGGAGCCGGTCGAACGTGTCATGCAGCAGCGCCTCGAACTCCCAGACCGTCCGGCCTGACTGAGTCAGCCCAGCTGGCGGCTGCGCAAGTGCGCTCGGGGTGGACACCGCGACGAAAGCGAGCGAAGCGGCGATAGCCGCACCAAGGCGTATTCCCACCATGCTTCGACCGTACTCGGTACCCCGACGGACAGGAAGCCCTCTTTCGGGGCGATAGCTCGGGGGACATTGCTGAACACTCGCCCAGGCCAGTCCGAACTCATCTTCTTACGCCACTCGCTTGTAAACGAACGCGCTCCGTCTTTATGGGAGGCGAGTGATGGAAAAGGGCGCGGCGCCGCGAAGACCGCGCGCGGGGGTCAGGGCGTCCAGCCGCCGGAGAGCGGCTCGCCCATGCGCAGCCCGAACCGCTGCAGCAACTCGGGAATCGTCTCCGGCCGTGACTCGAACCCGTAGCGCTGGACGAGCTGGGCGAACTGCTCGGGGCTCGCCTGGAGCGGGCCGCCCAGCGCGGCGAGCTCGCGAAAGTACTGTTCGAAGCCCGCGGGCGAGATGATCTCGAGGACCCGGCACGGCTCATCACCGGCGTTCCAAAACGTGTGCCACTGGTTGCGCGGCTTAAAGACGAGCTCGCCCGGCCCGGCTTCGACGACATCGTCGCCGAGCAGCGCGCCCATGCGTCCCTCGAGGACGAAGCTGTACTCGTCCTCGCGCGAGTGACGGTGTAGCGGCGCAGCGAGTGCGCGCGGCGACATCGGATGCTCGAGGAACGCGAAGCGCTCGCCCGCCTCGGCGCCATCGATCAGGAAGCGAACGCCAATGCTTCCGAGGAAGACCTCGTCGCCGTCCGTGGGCCCGACCAGCTTCACGCCTCCGGCTCCCGCCTCCAGCCCGACTCCCTTCCTTGGACACTCCAGTCGCGGGAACAATAGGCCAGCACGGGCCACTAGGGGAGAGTCGTCGCCGGATGCCGAGGCGAGCTCGAGCGGCTGTTCGAGATAGTGCGGCGGGGTCGCTAATCGACGATAGGGGGCGGCAGTGCGTGCCCAAAGGATTTCCGCAGTCCTCTGCTCGGGTGATCTCGCCCGTAGCCAGAGTTCTACGAGCAAGTGGTGGGCCTGACCCTGTCCGTCGAAACGATCCCCAATCACCTTCTCTTCGAGTGCGGGGACGGAGGACGCTCCTCGTCCACGGGCGTCCCGCGGCGAACAACGCTGATCACACACAGGTGCGCTTGTGGACCGATGACGTGGAGCGCGACGTGCGCGAGCTCGAGACTCGCGGCGCCGTCTTCGAGAGCTACGACTTCCCGACGCTGAAGACGGTGAACCATGTCGCGACGACCCCGGTCATAGGCAAGTCAGCCTGGTTCAAAGATCCGGACGGGAACACGCTGGCGCTGTTCCGGCCCGAATAGCCAGACCAATCCGGCACGGCTGGCGCCATCTTCGGGGAACATTCCCGAACTGGCGCAGCAGCGCGCACCCTCTCAGGGCGCATCGCATCCGAGCAAGGTCTACGGCTTCAGGGCGGGATTGAGCTATTAGGGGCCAGTGTGTGCGATGTTGTCGGTAGACATGCGGTGGTATGAGGGGCAGCGGCGGCGTGGTGGCGCGCAACGGCGCGCGTGGCGTGGCGACGTCGCCTGACGAGCGGACGCTCGAGGACGTCGCGCTGCCCGACGTCGTCGAGGGATTCACCAAGCGGCGTGTCGAGCTCGTCCAGCGTGCCGTAAAGGAGTGGACGGCGTCGCTGATCGACCTCGGCGGGCGGAACAACCTGCTGCGTTACCGCGACCTGAAGGCGGGGACGCTCGAGTTGACGAACGCATCGCCGACCGCGGTCGCGGCGCTCTTGCAGGGGAAGTCGATCAAGACATCGACGCTGTTTCGCGACCCCGAGGAGCGCGCCCGGAACGTTCGCCGGCTGCGGACGATTGCGAACAAGGCGAAGGAGAACTTCGAGGAGCGCGGACTTGAGACGCTATCGATCGCGTGCGGCCTTGCTACCTGGACAAACGAGGCGGTCGCTGCCTGGGAGCCGTCGGCGCCGGTCCTGCTGCGTCAGGCGACTCTGCGACCCCTTGGAGCGGCGCAGGACGAGTATGAGCTCGCGCTCGTCGATGAGATGGAAGTTAGCCCGACGCTGTTGCACTACTTGAAAGTCAACTTCGATTGCTCGTTCGACCAGGAGAAGCTGCTTGACCGGCTCGACGGCGTGATTGACGAGGCGTGGGAGCTGGACGAGGCCTACCGCTGGATCGTCGAGCACACCTCGCGCGTGCCCGAGTTTCGCGTCGAGGCGCGGCTCGTGCTCGCGAACTTCGCCTACGCGAAGCTGCCGATGGTCCGGGACCTGCAGAGCGCGTTCGACGAGCTTGTCGCGCACGATTTGATTGCCGCGATCGCTGGCGACGAGGACGCCCGCGAAGCCGTCCGATCGGCGCAACCGGGGCCGGAGGCGATTCCGAGCCCGGACGCGATGCCGCCCGCTGACGAGTTCCTCGTGCTCGATGCTGACTCGAGCCAGAACTGGGCGATCAACGCGATCCTCGCCGGCGAGAGCCTGATCGTGCGCGGGCCGCCCGGCACCGGCAAGAGCCAGACGATCGCGAACCTGATCGGCTCGATGATCGCTCGCAACCAGCGCGTGCTGTTCGTCGCCGAGAAGCGCGCCGCGATCGAGGCCGTCGTGAAGAGGCTCGACGCGCAGGGGATCGGCGACCTCGTCCTTGACCTGCACGGCGGGATCGGCTCGAGGCGGGCATTCGCCGCAAAAATCGGCGCCGCACTTGCGGCCTCGCGGACGGCGCCGCGAGTCGAGCGTCAGCAGGAGCAGCGCAAGCTCGAAAAGCGGCGCGATGAGCTGAACGAGTACGTGCGCGCGCTACACGAGGAACGGATGCCGTGGGGAATCACTCTCTACGAGTTGCGCTCCCAGCTACTCGCACTGCGTGGCTTCGAGAGCGAGTTGCGCGTAGGCGGCGAGGTGCTTGCGCGACTCGACCGTAAGGCAGTCCCGGCAGTCGAGGAGGATCTGGCGGAGTACGCACGGCTCGACGGCTTCAGCCTCGCGAGCTCAGGACGTCCGTGGTCACAGGCGACCGTCGCCAGCGCCGAAGAAGCACAACATGCCAACGCCGTCGTCGAGGAACTACGCAGGCATCGGCTGCCACAAGCGATCGATGCGCTCGAGCGGGCAAGCGAGTCGACGAGGCTGCCGGCGGCGGCGACGGTCGCGGAGTGGGCGCCGCGGTTGCAACTATGGCAGGACGTCGCGGCGACGCTCGAGGACTGCGAGCCCTCTCTTTACGAGCAGGAACTGGAGACGCTCATCGTTCAGCTGGCGCCCGCCGAAACGAGCGGCTTCGCGCGGATGAAGGCATCTCTCCTATCCGGCGAATACAAGCAGGCGCGTTCATCCCTACGCCCGCTAATGCGCCAGCCGAAAACCGGCGATGCGCGGCTGCTCGCGCACGCGCAGGCGGCTCTCGATCAACGGACACGCTGGAGTACCTTGGGCGGTGAGAGCAGTCCGCGGGCGCCGGACGACCTCGAGCAGATCGCCGCGTATTACGCGGAGCTGACGCGAGAGCTTGCGAGGCTGGCCGAGCTGACGCGTCTCGACGATCTTGAAGGTCTCGGCAGCGGTGACGTGCGCGATTTGCTCGAGCTGCTCATCGGCGACCGCGGCACGCTAATAACGCTGCCGGAGCTCCACCGGCTCCGCACGGGCTTCCTTGCCGCAGGGCTCGGTGAGTTCATCGCTGAGATGCAGGGGCGTGCCGTCAGCGAGGAAACGGCGATCAAGACGTTCCGGTTCGTCTGGCTGCAGTCGATCCTCGACACGCTCGCACTCTCGGATCGGCTCGTCGAGGGCTTTAACCCGTCCAAGCACGAGAAGGCAGTCGACGACTTCCGCAAGGGCGACCGCGAGCATCTCGAGACGACGTCCGGGCGGATCCGGCGCCTCTGCGCCGAGCAGACGGCACGCACCCGCGACGAGCAGCGCGATCAGTCCGAAATTGTTGAGCACCAGGCGCGGCTCAAGCGACGGCACATGCCAGTACGGGACCTCGTGCGAGAAACTGCGGATGTCCTGCTGGCGCTAAAGCCGTGCTGGGCAATGAGCCCACTCGTCGTTAGCCAGCTGCTGCCGCCAAAGACGTACTTCGACGCGGTGATCTTCGACGAGGCCTCCCAGGTAACCCCCTCGGATGCGATCCCGGCGTTACTGCGCGGCCGACAGCTTGTCGTTGCCGGCGACGAGAAGCAGCTGCCGCCAACAGCGTTCTTCGTGTCGGAGTCGCCCGAGGAAGAAGAGGAGGAGCAGGACGAACAGGCGACGCCGCGCTCGGCGGTCGGCGGCACGGTCGGCTTCGAGTCGATTCTCGACGCGCTCGGTTCGCTGCTGCGGCCACGGATGCTGCGCTGGCACTATCGCAGCCGCGACGAACGCTTGATCGCATTCTCGAACGCACACATCTACGACCGGATGCTGATCACATTTCCCGGCGTAGGTGGCGACCAAGTGCTCAGGCACGTGCTCGTCCCGCACGACCCGACATCTGAGACGAACAGTCCGAGCCCCGAGGTCGACGCGGTGGTCGAACTTATCGTCGAGCACGCGCGAGAACGCCCTAACGAGTCGCTCGGTGTGATCGCGATGGGCATCAAGCATGCGAACCGGATCGACGAGTGCCGTCTGCAACGGTTGCGCGAAAACCCCGAGCTCGAGATCGAGGTCGGCGACTTCTTCGGCGAGGACAAGGAGGAGCGCTTCTTCGTCAAGAACCTCGAGCGAGTCCAGGGAGACGAGCGCGACGCGATCATTCTGTCGATCGGGTACGGGAAAAACGCGCGCGGAGACCTGCCATACCGTTTCGGGCCATTGCTGACCGAGGGCGGTGAGCGCCGCCTCAACGTCGCGATAACGCGGGCGAAGCACCGGATCACTCTCGTGTCCTCGTTTGAAGCGCGTGACATGGACCCAGAGCGTTCGCAGGCGGCGGGTGTTGAGTTGCTTCGCCAGTACCTGCAGTACGTCGACTCGGGCGGCGAGAACCTGGGCGACGTGATAATTGAGAAGCCGGAACTGAACCCGTTCGAGGTCGACGTCCGGGACACGTTGAGCAGACACGGGCTGAAGCTCGTCGCCCAGTACGGCTCCTCTGGCTATTGGATCGACTACGCCGTCGCGCACCCGACTCAGCCCGGTCGACACGTGCTCGCGATCGAGTGCGACGGCGCGACGTACCACTCCTCCGAGTCGGCCCGCGACCGTGACCGCCTGCGGCAGGAGCAGCTCGAGCGCATCGGCTGGCGCTTCCACCGGATCTGGTCGAGCGATTGGTTCTACAACCGCGACAAGTGCGTAGAGAAGGTCATGGATGCGTACCGACAGGCGGTTGAGGCTGCAGACCGCGAAGACGCAGCTGCCGACGACGATCCGCCGGCGGACCCCTACGTCATCAAGCGCGTTCCGCGCTCCGACGTTGAAGCGTCCGTGTCTTCACGGCGAGGAGCGCGTCCGCGGGTCCGGCGCAACCAGCCGATCGGCACCTACACAAGGGCTCAGCTAGTGCAGGTGGTCCGCTGGATTGAGACTGACGATCTCGTCCGCACGGAAGATGATCTCTTGCTCGACACGATGGCCGAACTCGGATTTCAGAAGCGCGGCACGAAGATTGTCGCGGCCATCCGCGCCGCGATCAGACAGGCGCGAGCGTAGGGGGCCGGCGACGAGCTAGCTTGCCCCTTTCAGTGGGCAGGCCGGTCTCAGCGCAGCGGCCGAATGAGTTGGGCGGCTTACGGTTCGTCGATCTGGTCGGCTAGTTCGACAACCTGCTCGTCGGCCACTTCCCACGGGTCAACGAGATCTTCCTTGTTGGCTTCATTGCGCTTGAAGAGGTAGTAGCCATCGACTCTACCGACGCTGGCAGGAGCGGCACCTTCGTGATGAGCACGCCTTCGCGCTGATGTACCCGGAAATCGATCTCGACGCCCTGACCCAGGTCTCGAGCAGCGAGATCGAGTTCCTGCCGAGCCCCTAGACAGCTCCGTTCCCGAACTGAGCGCACGGGGCGAAGGTTCGCAACCAGCTATCAGAGGGCGCGCGCCGGCGGGAGCGAAGAGTTCTACGAGCAGGTTGTTACGCGGCTCGACGAGCAATACGAGGGGATCGGCCAACACCTGCGCGTCGTCCTCGATAGTGCCCGCGAAGCGGCCGCCGAGGCGCGGCGCGGCGCGGCGACGGGCCCGGCGAGTAAGACCGTGCCGGGCATGCCATAGGTTCGGGGTGCGGCGGGCAGCGGGACAAGCCATGGCGGACGCCCGTGTTGGAGGGCGGAGCATCCGGCTTCCGACTACCCGTTCCGGCAAATTGGGGTATGCCGGGAATTCCCGGCTAGTGTCCGGCTTTCGACCACGGTTTCCGGCAAACTGCGGAAAGCCGGGAATCCCCGGCTAATCCCCGGCTTTCCAGGCCCCGGCGACTGATCGAAGCAGGGATCCCCGGCTAGCTATCTGCGCAGCGCTTTCGGATTTCCGGCTAAAGCCAAAAGCGAGGTTCCTGACCCGCAACCGGCGTTGAACGAGGCCGCCAGCAAGTCCGTCCGTGGAGGTCATTACGATCTCGGAGGATGGCTGGTCGGGTGCGAGTCGGGGCGACCACACCTCGGGAGCTGTTCCGGGACACGCTCGAGACGACGGAGCGGATAGTCGCCAGCACTCAGGCGCTCCGCGCCCAGATTGATGAAGTAGTCATTGCCGTTCGCGCTGCCTGGGCTGCCGCGGAGGCCGGTCGCGACCATGATGCTCGCGAGCTCTTGCGACGCGTCGCACCACCCGGCGTCGCCGTAGCGATTCGTTCCGGCGACTCTCTCGAGTCGGTGATCGACATGCTGGATGAGCACGTGGTTCGGGCTAAACGTCTCTTCGCTACCGCACGGTCTGCAGTGGCCTTTGCCGATCGAGCGAACTCCGACGCCATGCGCCACGTCAGGCAGGCTCACCACTTCCGGCGCGTCCGTTCGTTTGCATCGCCGATGCGCTGCCGCCCTCGATCGAGGGCTCGGCGCCGGATCAGCCGTCGCGGAACACGTTGTTCGCGCCGCGGCCCGCCTCGACAAGCCGAAGAACCTCCGCCACCAAGACCCCCTGGCCCGCTCGGCGACGTTTGGTCGACGTCTTTAACGTCCTCTGACAGTCGGCCGAAGTCGACCGTATCCGTCTACGGGCCGCCCGCGACCATCGGCGGCGGGGCGTGATCGACAGCGTTGCGCTCGTTTGGGGTCATGCACCAGGTGCAGCATCCCGCCGCGGGAGGCGAGTGGATCCACTTTCGCCGCCAGTCCCTCTGGATTGGCGCGACCTTGCTCTTCGTCTCGGAGACGCCGAGGGGCAGATCAAGACCAAGCAGTACGGCGACCGGGTCGGCCGATACGGCCATTGGAAGTCGGGCTTTGTCGACTTCATGTACCGGGAGGGGCGTGTCGAGGTCCGTGCGTCACTCCCCAAGGTCCTCACTGGCCGAAACGATGTAGTGCTCAACGAGGACGGGGTGCACAGGGCGCTCAGGAATTTGACGGCGATCGCCTCAGAGCTCGCCGATACATCACTCGATCTTCGTTTAGCGGACGTTGCCAGACTCGACTACGCCTACCAGTGGCCGGTCGAGTCGGTGGCAGCCATCCTCGAGCAGCTCAAAGTCTCGTTTCACGCTCCGCGGAAGATTCGAACCGAAAACGTCTCTCCCCACGGTGGCCGGTCCGTTACTTGGGGCTATGGCACGCGTTCTCTCTACCGGTTCTATGACAAGGGGGCTGAGGTCGCGGAGCAGGAGGCGAAGGAAGGGTTCCCGCTCGCGCTTGACCCCGCCGGATTCGTAGGCCTCACCGCATACGACCGTGATCGGCTCATCGCGGGAGCAAGGCGTCGCGCGCGTGACCAGTTCTGGGCTGAATCACAGCGAGACAAGATTCTCCGCTTTGAGATTCAGGACCGGCGGCGGCCGAAGCTCCGACTCATCCATGAGCAGGGCTATCGGGGCAGCGACGTGAGGAACTTATTGCTTGAGGTGCTGGCTCCACTCCGTGGAGTCGATCACGCCGACCTCGGAACATTGATCGACAGTTACGGCGGCTGGTCACACGCCGCCGCGTTCGCCGCCGCCGGTTTGTACTTCGCAGAGCATCCCGAGGGCCTTGCGATTCTCCGCCAACGCCTGCCGCGCGACGCGTACTACCGATGGCGCAGACGCGCGCGTGAGGCCGGGCTCAGTGTCGGGACGTGGACACCCGAGATTCCGTCTGGCGCCTTCGGCGATGGCTGCGGTATCTGGCGTCCTACCAAGGTCGGCGCGTGAGCGACCGTCGCCCGCCAATCACGCGACTCGCGTTGTCGCCGGATGAGGCGTCTATTGCACTCGGCGTCTCCCGCGACTTCTTCGACGAGCACATCATTTCGGAGTTACGCGTTGTCCGCCGTGGCCGCCGGCGCCTGGTCCCAATCGTTGAGCTCGAGCGGTGGCTGGTTGCAGAGGCAGCATTGGCGGTCGGCGGCGAGCGGTGGCGGTGATGTTCACCGGGAGGCCTAACGAAAGCGTTGCAAACGGAGCGGTGCGCGCCAGTCGTGCGCCAGCGACCCTAGATCGGGCGGAGGCGCGAATCCGGCTCGAAAATCTGCCGCGCGACCGTAGGCGCGGAGCGGACGCCGTGACGCCGGTTACTGGAACCGAGAGCCGGTCCCGATCCCGCGTGGGCAGCGGCCTCGCGGGGCTGCGCGCCAATCGCGCGCCAGTGAGCCGGTGTAGACTGAGCGTGCAAGTCAAAACCAAACGGGCGGGCACCGCGTCAACGGCCCCGCCCCGACACAGGAGGCACTAGCTCCCATGCAGACCAAGCGTAAGTCTCCGCAGGGCATCCGTGCCCGCCACTCCCGCACCTGCCCGTCGCTCGACGGAGGCTCGTGCCGGTGCAAGCCGTCCTATGAGGCCGGCGTCTTCTCGAAGCGCGACGGCCGCAAGCTCCGCAAGTCGTTCCCGACGCAGGCCGCGGCCCGCGCCTGGCGCGCCGACGCGACCGTGGCGCTCCGCAAGGGCACGATGCGCGCGGCGACGACGACGACGCTCCGCGAGGCGGCCGAGGCGTGGCTCGACGGCGCGAAGGCGGGCACGATCCGCACCCGCGGCGGCGACGTCTACAAGCCGAGCGTGCTGCGCGGCTACTCGCAGGCGCTCACGACGCGGCTACTGCCTGGACTCGGTGGCGCGAAGCTGACGGCGATCGAGCGACGGGACGTGCAGGACGTGGCCGATCGGATGCTCGCCGACGGCCTCGACCCGAGCACGATCCGCAACGCGCTGATGCCGCTCCGGGCGATCTACCGGCGGGCCATCTCCCGCGGCGACGTGGCCGTGAACCCGACCGCAGGGGTGACGCTTCCGGCGGTGCGCGGGACGCGTGACCGGATCGCCGATCCGGCAGAGGCAGCGGCTCTGCTCGCGGCGCTCGCCCCCGCCGATCGGCCGCTGTGGGCGACGGCCTTGTATGCGGGCCTTCGCCGTGGCGAGCTGCAAGCGCTGAAGTGGGACGACATAGACCTTGCCGCAGGCGTGCTTCGCGTCGAGCGCTCGTGGGACGCGCAGGCCGGGCCGATCGAGCCTAAGTCGGCGGCGGCGCGGCGGACGGTACCGATCGCGTCGGTGCTGCGCGACTACCTGATCGAGCACAAGCTCGCGACCGGCGGGGCCGGGTTCGTGTTCGGGCCGACCGGCTCCCGGCCGTTCACGCCGTCGGCGGTGCGGCGGCGTGCGGCCACGGCTTGGAAGCACACGAAGCTGACGCCGATCGGGCTTCACGAGGCGCGGCACACGTACGCCTCGCTGATGATTGCGGCGGGGGTGAACGCGAAGGCGCTCGGGACGTATTTGGGGCACTCGTCGATCACGATCACCCTGGATCGGTACGGCCACCTCTTCCCCGGCAACGAGGAGGAGGCGGCGGCTTTGCTCGACGCGTACTTGCTCCGGTGCGACATGGTGGCCCGGCTAGCGCACGTCGGACCGGCAGCGGTCGGCGGATGACGACAGGTCCTCGCAGTCGTCGCCCATCGCGCTGGGACATGTAATCGTGGCCGAAAAGCCCTACATGGGCGGAACCAGACATTGCCGCAAACCAGCCACTTCTCCCGGCATCGCCGCTGTCGCTTGAGTAAATCCGCGAGCTGTACGGGATCTGTGCTCCACTCGCCGGCTCGGTTCGGGGTTCGCCAGCTGTCCCGCGTGGGCAGTTGCCGCAATGCGGCATGGCCGGCTCGCGACCTAGCCTGTCCGCCATGCCCTGGCTGGATTGCCACGACTATGCGGCGGCGCTCGCTTCCCTCGCCGAAGCGATCGGGGCGAGGCCTAGCGAACTTGCGACCGCGCTGGGCGAATACGAGGAATCGCGACTCGAGAATACTGCCGAGGATCCGTGGGAGCTGATGCCGCGCGAGGTGCTCGGGCGATTCCACGCGGGTGTCGAGACGGTTGCCGACCGCTTCGATGGCGCCTACTACTTCCACGGCACGCGGGCCATCGATCCCGACGCGTTCCGCGTGCGCGGCATCCTGCCGCTCGACCAGATGGTCGAGGAGCTCTGGGCGACGCTGCGCGAGCTCGCCGGGAACGACGTCACGGATGCGGAATGGCACAACCTCCACAGCTCCGTAGAGGGCGGGGCCGACGGGCACAGCGGCACGCTTTATCGGATGAAGACCGGCGGACGGATCCACCACGGCCCGTTCGCGATCGTCGTCCGCGAAACGTTCCTCGATCCCGCCTCGACCGGCTCGCACGACTACCTCGGCTGCCCCGAGATCGTCCAGGACATCGCCGCATGCTACGCCTCCGCACACGGCGGCAACCTCGAGCAGCGCTTCTGCGCCGCGGCGAAGCCGTGCATCGTCAAGTTGCGCAGCACACAGCTTGGGCCCGGCGCAATCGCCGCCGCGCTCTGGTACGCGTACACGAAGGTCCGCAACGGCGAGATCACGAGCAGCGCCAACTACTCCTTCGACGGCGAGGGCGAGCCTGTGCCTGCCGGGGATGTCGTGGGCGTAGAGATCGTCACCCGCATCTGATGGCACGCATCAAACTTCCCGACCCGGCCCTCGTACCTGTCCTGCGGCAGAGCCTTGAGCAGGCCGCCGATTTCACGGTCGCCGACCTCGACGACAACGTGGTCGACCTCGTGCCGGCCGAGGGCGCAGGCGCCACGCGGAACTTCCTCCAGGCGCATCGTCTCTGCGACGCGAACACGCAGATCACCGCGCAGGTGTGGGCGCCGCTCGCCGAGCACCCGAGCTACGAGGGCAACCCGGCCTCGCGGCAGCGGCTCCTGCAAGAGGCGGCGCGCCTCGCGCAGATCGACTCGGGGCCAGCGATGCTCCAGGCGATCGAGGTGGCGGTCGCAGGCTTCACCAACGACGAGCTGCCGGGCTGGCTCGAGCAGCAGCTGCCGCGCCTCTTCCAGCTCTTCCCCGAGGGATCGCTGTGGCTGGTCTCGGTCGACCCGGTGCTGCTGACACGGCTGACGATTCTCGGCGGCACCTTCGTGCTCGACGTCACCCCCGACTTCCCGCTGGACCCGAACCACGTCCGCAGCTTCGACGCGCTCGACGAGCACAGCCTCACCCGCGGCGTCGCCTACGGCAAAGCGCTCGACCCAGGGCTGCTCGCATTCTCGCCGGGTGCCATCGGCCACGCCTTCGATCGCCAGCCGCACGCGCTGGTGCTCCTCTTCGGCTTCGACGCGGAGCTGCGCGAGCTGCCGCCGCGCTCGCTCAGTTCGCTGTACGAGCCCGACGTGTTCGAGAACTTCCGCGGCGATCCATGGGACGACCCGGACTTCCGCGCCAACCTCAGCGCCGGCGACATCGAGTCGTTCTTCCAGTGGTGGGTCTCACGGCTGAACGTCTTCTACAGCCATGCCGCCGACCCGACCCGCTTCGTCGACGAGGACGACAACAACTTGCCGGCGGCGCAGCGCGCCTGGTTTCTCACCTTCGAGCGGATGCTCGCCGACGCCACCCTCGTACTCGCTGCACCGCAACTCGCCGCCCTCGCCAGAATCGCTGCCGCCTTCGACTTCCTCGACAAGGCAGAGGCGCTGCTCGGCTACGGCCGCGACGGCTCCGGGAGCGGCTTCGAGCGGCTGCTCCGTCGAAGTGAGATGACGCGCCGGCTTGAGCGAGCGTGGGACGTAAGCCTGCCACTCCGGCTGCGGCAACGTTTCCAACGTCACGTGGAAGCGCTGTTCGCGTCCGTCCACGACGAGATCCACGCGCACGCGGTCGAGTTCCGACGCACGCGAGCGGGCGTCAAGGTGGGTCGCGAGCAGGACGACCAGCTCGTCACCCGACCGCTCGAGATGTACGTGCCGGAACTCGTGCGCGCCACGCGCAATTCCTCGCATGGATTCCTCGAAGCACTGACCGGTCGCGAGCGCTTCCTGCTCGCGACCACCGACGGGCATATGCCGCGGCAGCTCGCTGACCTGATCGCATTCTTCATCTTCGGTTTCGCAGCCGACGCGAGGACGGTGTGCGACCGCACCTGGTTCGGCGCCGCGCGCACACCGAGGCGACGGGCGACGCAGGCACCCGTGAATCTGTGGGGCCGGCTACGGCGCCTCTTGCGTCGCGGCGGTTAGCGACCATCGCCGTCGATAGGCAGGTCGCATTCACCCCTTGCGTGAGCGTTGGCGGCAACGGCTCGCACGGCCGCTCGGCGCCGTCATCGCTCGAGGGCGGCGACGCGCGGGCACGCACTGACGCGTGCCGGCGATCACGCCGAGGGTGGTGCGTGCGGCGTCGCCGATCTTTGGTTCTAAGCCCGCGAGCTGTGGACTGTCGCGATAGGCGGCGCATCGCGGAAGTCCCGCAACGTGAAGACCTGAAGTCCGCCGAGGAAGTTGTCTCGCCGCTTCGTCTTGCGAAGGACTTCTGTTTGATGGTTCTCGGTGATGAACGCCTCGACGTAGGGAAGTAGCGCGGCAATGAGTACGTCGAACGCATCAGAGTTCGAGGGCTTTCGGTTGTGGTCGGCGTAGAACTTGTGGAACACCGTGTAGGTCATTGCTTTGAGGGTCGGGAAGGCATCCATGTCTACAGCCTCGCCGTCTCCATGCACGCGCTGGATCAACTCGACGTGATCGTGATACGCGAGTTGCTGTAGGGATGCCATCGACACGAACTGGCGCGTTTCTTCCGGTGTGTATGTTGCGCCGGCTGGCCGGTAGTTCTGAACCAGCGACACCATCCCGTCGACGATTTCTGGACCGGCCTTGTTCCATTCCTCCTCTTGCATGGCAATCTCGGGCAGTTCAAGGATGCGAGGGAGATTCGAGAGCAGGTTCCCTTCATCGCCCAGCGGCGTGAATGCGATAGAGCATGGATCGATTTGGGACGGATCTGGATAACTCGCTGCTTCCTCGGCGAGAAGCTCCATGTATCCCTTGAGCAACACGCAGGGGAAGGGATGAAACTGCTCGATGAACTGCTGAAAGAGCTCGGGCTTGCGACGAAGCTCGATGAGGGTGTAGACGGTGAAGCCCGGGACGAAAGGGGTCTGCCCGGCGTGGGACCACTCCAAGAAATGCCGGAATGCGCCCTGCGGCCGCTTGACCATCTCGCTCACGGCCATCGTGTCGAGGAGACACAGCGGGTAGTTCTGGTCACCAACCGCCAGCATGGAGTCCAGGCTATGGGCTGGCACGGACAGTAATCGCGTCCACGGTGGCGCACGGTCTCTGCGCCTCATCTTCGTCGCATGCCGGGAAGGCGCGTAACCGGTTCAGCGCATTCCGGCGCTGAGGAGACGGGAGCCCTGCGCTGTATCCGGCACAAGGAGCGAAACGTGCTCGAGCACCTGCCCGAACGCGACCGAGCCGCCGTCCGCCGTCGACTCCGGCGCGGCTGGGCCGAGACCGATCACCGGCGCGCGCTCGACCAGCTGCGCCTGCTCGCCGGCGAGCTCGAGCCAGCGGAACAAAGTCCAGGTCGCAATCGACCTCCGAGTTGCCGCTGCGGTCCTCGCGGGGTGAGCCACCGTTCGCGCCGATCGGGCTGCACGAGGCGCGGCACACATACGCGTCGCTGATGATCGCGGCCGGTGTGAACGCGAAGGCGCTCGCGACCTACTTGGGCCACTCGTCGATCACGATCACGCTCGACCGGTACGGCCACCTGATGCCCGGCAACGGAGGAGGAGGCGGCGGCGCTTCTCGATGCCTATCTGTACAGGGCAGCACGAAACGCTTAACTCAACGCGCGATGGGCGTTGACGCGACATCTCGCCGAGCAGTAGCGCTGACTCTTCCGCATAGACACGCGGGTGCCGCACTGCGCGCATGCTCGATGCTCGCGCCGATCGAACACGGCGTGAATGCGCTGCGTCTCCTCACGTAGCCCATCTGCCAAGGGTGTACGCGCGTAGCCCAAAGGATTCGCCCTTCTCGCCCTTCTCCAAGCCTCGTCAAGCTCCCGGAAGTCTTCTGCGACCAGCTCGCGCACCGACACGAAGTGCTCCTTGTTCTTTAAGTGTCGGTGGACGCGCTGACGGCACTTGTCCGAGCAGAAACGAGCGTCGCCGCGCGCTTCGGGGTTGATTGGCCGTGCGCAGGCGACGCACGGCCTCTCGCGGCTACGACGCGCGTACCAGGCACTGCGGAACTCGTTAGCGCACTCGCGAGAACATATGGGCTCGTCCCGCCAGGAAGGTCTAAAGGGCTTGTCGCATCTCCAACACCGCCGCAGGGCTCCCATCGGCACTAAGGGTAACGCTTTTTCCGTAACGGTTAGAGGCTGCTGACCAGCGATTTTATGGTCGCCGCGGACCGAACACGGGTAGTGCGTTCAGCTTGCGCGCCGTCAATCCGGCGGGTATCACGGAGATCACACCAACCCGCCCCGGCTTCGTCCATCTTTGAGAGGTAAACGAAGCCGGGGCCGAGTGAAAGGAGAGGCTACATGCCTCGCAAACTCGACCGATTCCCATCGCCAGCAACAGCGGTGTACCCCTGGGACGAACTTCTCGACGGCAACCCTTGGGAGCTTGTCGCGGGGGAGGACTTCACGTCGAAGCCTTCGACACTAGTCGCCAATGCTCGTGCCCAGGCGAAGCGTCGCGGCGGGACCCTCCGTACCCGGCTTCTTCAAGACGGACATCGAACGTCGCTGGTGATCCAGTACCAGCACTAACTCACTCGCGGCCCCGGCCCGGTCGTGGCCAAATACACGCCGCGAGTCGGGCCGGGCCGTCGGCGTACTGGCGCGCGTACTGGCGCGCACTGACGCCAAGCGCGGCGTTTGCGCTGCAAATCGGCACTTCGACGCCGAGGCTCCAAAACCGGGGGTTGCAGGTTCGAGTCCTGCCGCCCCTGTTCATCCCACGAAGTCGCGGCTTCGCCGCTCAACTTCGTGGGATTTCACGCGGTCTGCCGACGGCGTTCGCGAACGGGCGCCGGCTGAGCCGGCACCCGCGGGCCATCGGCGTCTGACTCTTCGATTGAAGCGCGAGTCGTTGCCCTACTTAGCCCTGAAGCTTGGCGAGGACGTCGCCGGCCTGAGCGGCGGCTCTTCCCGGACGCGTGATGTACCAGTGCAAGTGAACGGTCGAGCCTCCCTCCGCGAAGTGGAGGG
>DAINSN010000028.1:14749-17387 GCA_036741295.1 Gaiellaceae bacterium | reverse complement strand
CTACGCACCGCGAACGACCGCACTGCCCGGCTTGGTCTGGAGCGCCCTCCGGCGAGGCCGAATTTCACACCAGACCTCTAGCGGCCGTCGCGCTCGACGCGAATCTCGTGGCCGCGCGGGCACGCAATCGTCCCGCGCAGGTGATCGAGCGACAGCGTTCCCGACACCGAGGGGAAACCCTCACCGAGCTCGACGCATCGCTCACAGACGACCGTGAAGCCCGTCGCCAGCGGGGAGATCCACACGACCTGCTCGCCGATGACTGCCCAGGACGCCATCAACCAGCCGCCAGGTCCGCGAACTTAGCGTAGCGCTTGAGGAACGAGAGCTTCTCGACGCCGGTCGGCCCGTTGCGGTGCTTCGAGAGGATGATCTCCGCGATCCCTTGCTGGTCGCTGTCTTCGGTGTAGTACTCGTCGCGGTAGACGAACATGACGAGGTCGGCGTCCTGCTCGATCGAGCCGGACTCGCGCAGGTCGGACAGGATCGGCCGCTTGTCGTGCCGCTGTTCGACTGCGCGGGACAGCTGCGACATCGCGAGGATCGGCACGTCGAGATCGCGTGCGAGCACCTTGAGGTTGCGCGAGATCTGCGAGACCTCCTGAACGCGGTTCTCCGCCGTCGTCCCCGAGGTCATCAGCTGCAGGTAGTCAACGATGATCAGCCCGAGGTTCGGCTCGCGTGTCTTCAGCCGGCGCGCCTTGGACCGGATCTCCATCATCGTGATCGAGCCCGTGTCGTCGACATAGATCGGCGCCTTCATCAGCTTGTCGCCGGCCGCGACGAGGCGGGGCCAATCGTCCTGCGCGAGCTTGCCGGTGCGGAGCCGCTGCGACTCCACCTTCGCCTCGCTGCAGAGGAACCGCTGCGTCACCTCCGACTTCGACATCTCGAGCGTGAACAGCGCAACTGGGACATCGTGCCGAAGCGCGAGGTTCGCCGCCACGCAGAGACCGAGTGCCGACTTCCCCATGCTGGGACGAGCGGCGATGATGATGAGGTTGCCGGGCTGGAACCCGGACGTCAGTCGGTCGAGGTCGCGGAAGCCGGAGGGGGCCCCCGTGACGTCGGCGCCGGCTTCGTACAGGGCGGTGATGCGCTCGAAGCTCTCCTTCAGCAGCTCCTCGATGTGGCTGAACTCCGTGGTGACGCGGCTCTGCGAAAGCTCGAAGACGACCTGCTCGGCGCGGTCGACGAGAATCTGCGTCTCGCCCGGGCGTTCCCAACCGAGCTGGGCGATCTGCTGTCCGGCGGCGATGAGGCCGCGGAGCGTCGCCATCTCGTGGACGATGCGCGCATAGTGCGCCGCGTTTGCGGTCGCCGGGACGAGCGCTGCCAGCTCGTGCATCCGCACCCGCCCGCCGACGGCTTCGAGCTCGCCGCGCTCCTCGAGCTCGTCGACGAGCGTGATCGCGTCGACCGGCTCGCCCTTCGCATAGAGCGCGAGGCCCGCGCGATAGATCTTCGCGTGGCTCTCCCGGTAGAAGTCGGAGGCATCGAGGACCTCGCTCACCGCTCCGATCGCACCCGGGGAGAGCAGCATCGCCCCGAGGACCGATTCCTCGGCCTCGAGGTTCTGGGGTGGCGCAATCGGAGCGGCTTCCGCGAGCTGGGCGACAGGTGTCACTCGGTCGGAGTGAACCACCCCTGTGCGTGTGTTTCCATCTGTGGGAAGGTGAGTTCTCGACATGCCCTTTTCGGCCCGTTTGCAGCGGAAAAGAACAAATGTTCCCATACGGTTCGGACGGAGCCTGTTGATGGTTCGACCGCTAAGAGCGGGAACTTTTTGCGCAAGTCCACAGGGCGTGGAAAGGCCTGTGAATGGTTGTACCCAGGCTGTCCACAGAAACGCGCGGACGCCGCTCTACGACAGGGGCAAGATTGTGGACATGATTGCACCGGTCGCCATCTTGATCGCAACCGCGGCGTACTGGATGTGGGGCGGCTAGCTCTGTTCTTCGGTTATGCCCGCGTCGACCGCGCGGTCGAACTCGTCTTCCTGTAGCTCGCCCTCGACGTCCGCGCGAGACGGCTGCAGCTCGCCGGCCGCGACCAACTGAGCTTCCTGCGCGAGAGCCACCGCAGCGAGCTCGTCTGCGTCCAGCTCGTGCTTCTCATGCTCCTCGGGAGGGGCCTCTGCCGCCTGTTCCGCCGCCGCGAGCGCCTCGAGCTCTTCCTCGGGCGGCAGCTCGCCGCCCTCAGGCACGACGATGGTGCGCACCTCGACGGTGACGTCCTGGAACAGCTCGATCGGCACCTGGAAACGCCCGATCCGCTTGATCGGGTCGCCGCCGATCTTGCGCCGGTCGACGCGGACCTTGTGCTTCTCCCACAGCTGGTCTCCGATGTCCGTCGGCGTGACCGATCCGAACAGCGAGCCGGTGGGCCCGGCTTTCACATCGAATCTGAGCTCGACCTGTCCGAGCCGCTCGGCGACCGATTGTGCGTCCTCGAACGTCTTTGCCTCGCTCTTGGAACGGCGCTCCTCGACCTTGCGCACCTCCGCAACGCGCGCCGGTGTCGCCGCGTCGGCGAGACCGCGCGGAAACAGGAAGTTACGCGCGTAGCCGCGTGCAACGTTCACGACTTCGCCGCGGAGACCGACCTTGTCGATGTCCGAACGGAGGATGACCTCCAT
>DAINSN010000028.1:9736-14649 GCA_036741295.1 Gaiellaceae bacterium | reverse complement strand
ACGTAGGGCAAGAGCGCCATCTCGCGTGCACGCTTGACGGCGACGGCCACCTGCCGCTGGTGCCGGCGGCACGCGCCGCTGATGCGCCGTGAGCGGATCTTGCCCCGTTCCGAGATGTACCGGCGCAGCTGGTTCACGTTCTTGTAGTCGATCTCGTCGACTTTGTCCTTGCAGAAGAAGCACGACTTCCGCCGAATCGGACCGGAGGACTGGCCGGGACGCTTGCGGCCGGGCGCCCGATCCTTGTCTCTCTTTTCTCCTCCTCCGCGCGGCGGCATCAGAACGGAATGTCGTCGTCGGCGGAGGCGGCGAAGTCCTCGTTGCCGGCGGTTGCAGCGGCCGGGACGAACTGGCGCTCGCCGTCACCACCACCACCGCCCGCGTCTTGACGGCTGTCGAGGAACTGCACGGACTGAGCAACGATCTCGACCTTCGAGCGCTTCGTGCCGTCCTGCGCTTCCCAGGAGGACCAATCCAGCCGGCCGTCCACTCCAACACGGCGGCCCTTCGCCAGATGATTGTTGAGAGCGTCTGCTTGGTTGCCAAACACTTTGACGTCGAAGAAGTTCGGCTTGTCGATCCAGTTGCCGCCTTCGTCCTTCTGTCGACCGTTGACCGCGACGCCCAGCTTGAGCACTGCCGTCCCGGAGGGCAGATGAGCAAGCTCAGGGTCCCGGGTTAGTCGTCCAACAATGGTGACGCGGTTGATGTCTCCAGCCATCTTTTACTCCTCTTCCGAACGGGTGTTCGCTTCAGCATAGGCGGGCTCAGGGACGGACCGGGGGGCGACCGGCTCGGGCTCCGGCGGGGGCGGGGCCCCGGCCGTGCCTTCCACTCGGCGGACCGCGAGGTGTCGCATGACGCCGTCGGTGATGCGGAGGATGCGCGACAGCTCTGCGAGCGTCTCCGCATCGGCGTCGAAGTTCAGGAGGTGGTACGAGCCTTCGCCCTTGTGGCCGATCTCGTAGGCCAGCCGGCGTCGTCCCCAGACGTCGTGCCGGACCCACGTCCCCTTGGATTTCTCAACGAGCTCACGCGCGCGTTTGATGATCTCCTCCTGCCGCCCTTCGGGCAGGTCCGGATCGAGCATGAGCAAAATTTCGTACGCAACCACTGTTCCCGAGACCTCCCTTCCTTTGGTCTGAATCGGCCTCGCCGGCTGGCGCCACTCGGGAAAACGAGGCGCGATGGCAAGGCAGGAAGGCGGCCAGTGTAGCATCGCCGCGATGAAGCACCCGCTAGCGTGGATGCTCGGCGGGTTCGCGCTGTTCGGCTTCCTGCGCCGCCGCCGCGAAGTTCCCTCCGGCGTCGACCCGCGCGCTGACGAGTTGCGCCGCAAGCTCGCGGAATCACGCTCGATCGTCGAGGAACGCGACGAGTTCGAGGCTGCTGAGGTGACGGTCGACCTCGCCGAGCCTGCACCCGAGGATCCCGCCTCGAGGCGACGCGCCGTGCACGACGCCGGCCGCGCGACGGTCGAGCGCATGCGCGGCGGGCACTAACCGCGCACTACAGACCAGCACTCGGCTGCAAGCACGGCCGCTGCGGCGACGAGGACGGTGGTTCCCCCGGGCGGGAGGTCCGCGTAGTACGCGATCGTGATCCCGGCCAGCACCGAGCCAAGCCCGATCCCCATGCCGAGCAGAATCGTCGAGCGCATGCTCCACGCGATGCGGGACGCGGCGATCACCGGCAGCACCATCAGCGCGGCGATCAGCAGGATGCCGACGATGCGCATCGACAACGCGATCGTCACGGCGGCGAGCGCGACGGTGAGCGAGTTCAGCGCTGCGACCGGAAGCCCGGCGACGCGCGCTCCTTCCTCGTCCACCACGACCGCGACGAGCGGCCGGTAGAGCAGCGCGATCGCGGCCAGCGCGCAGGCGCCGAGTGCGGCGATCACGGCGAGGTCGCCTCGCGTCACCGTCAGGATCGAGCCGAAGAGGAATTGGAACAGGTTCACATTCAGCGCGCCCGCCGCGGAAACGAGCACGACTCCGCCCGCGATCCCCGTGTAGAAGATCAGCGCGAGAGCCTGGTCGCCCGCGGTTCGCCGGCGGGCACGGATCCATTCGATGGACAGGCCTCCGGCGACCGAGACCACGAGCGCCGTCAGGACGAGCGGCAGGTCGAGCAGGTAGCCGAGTGCGACACCGGCGAACGCAACATGGCCGATGCCGTCGCCGACGAGGCTGAGACGCCGCTGCACGAGGAAGAAGCCGACCGCCGGCGCGAGCAACCCGACGACGATGCCCGCGCCGAACGCGAGCCGCATGAACTCGAGGTCAAGCATGGGCGTGCGAGGGGTCGTGCCAGACACCGGGCAGGGCTGAAGGAGGCCCGTCGAAGACGATGCCACCGCGGACGAGCACGATCCGTTCGACGAAGCGCTCGACTGCACCGAACTCGTGCGAGACGTAGAGGATCGTCATCTCCAGCTCGCTGCGCAGCCGCTGCAGCAGCGCTGCGATCGCGTCCTGCGCCTCGACGTCGACCCCCGTCGTGGGCTCGTCCAGCACGAGCAGCTCCGGATCAGCGGCGAGCGCCTTGGCGATGAAGGCGCGCTGCTGCTGGCCGCCCGAGAGCGTCGTCAGGCGGCGATCCGCGTGTGGGCCGAGGCCGACTCGATCGATCGCTTCCTGGACGGACACGCGGTCGGCGGCGGTCAGCGGCCCGAGCAGGCGCGTGCGCGATGCCCGGCCGGTCGTGACGAGCTCGCGGACCGTGACGGGAGCGTCGATTCCCGCCTGCGTCCGCTGGGGGAGATAGCCGACCTTCCGCACCATCAGCTCGACGCGCCCTGCTGTGGGCTGCTCCAGTCCGACCACGAGCCGGACGAGCGTCGTCTTGCCGCCCCCGTTCGGACCGGCGATCGCGACGAACTCGCCGCGCTCGACCTCGAGGTCGACGTCGCGCAAGACCGGTGGCGCGTGGCCGTACGCGAACGTGACCTGCTCGAGCCGAAGCGCTAGCGACATCGGAGGGCCTTCCGCAACGCTGCGAGGTTCCGACGCATCAGCGTCAGGTAGCTCTCGCCACGCTTCTGCTCAGCGGGCGTCAGGCCCTCGATCGGATCGAGCACTGCGGTACTCGCGCCCACTTCACGCGCGACCGTCTGCGCCAGCCGGGGCGAGACGAGCGTCTCGAAGAACACCGTGGTCGCATGCGTCCGGCGCACCACCTGGATCACGTGCGCCAGTTGCTGGGGGGTCGGCTCGGATTCGGGCGTGACACCGGTGATCGCTACCTGCTTCAGGCCGTACCGCGCCGCGAGATAGCCGAACGCCTCGTGACTGGTCACGATCTCGTGCCTCGTGCAGTCACGCAGGCCGTCACGGTAGTCGCGGTCGAGCCGTTGCAGATCGGCGACCAGTCCTCCCGCATGCCGATGCAGCGCCGTGCCGATCCTGCTCGTGATGCGCGCGAACAGGACCGGGTCGAGCCACACGTGCGGATCGTTGCCGTGGAGCGGAAGCCCGGCGAGGACGTCGATTCGAGTTCCGCGTGCCTGCTCGACGGCCTTGCTCACCGCCGGCTGAAAGCCGTGGCTCAGGTAGAGCACGACGTCCGCCTTCTCGATTCCTGCGACCTCGCGAGGAGTCAGCTCCAGGTCATGCGGTTCCGCGCCGGGCGGAGTCAGGTTCTCAACGGCGAAGCTCTGCCCACCAATGTTCTCGGCCGCATAGGCGAGCGGATAGAAGGCGGCGACAATCGTGCGCTTGCCGCCGTTGCCCCCACCGCATGACGTCAGGATCACCGCCATGGCAAAAACGAGAACGATTCTCACAATCACGTGCCGGACGATACACTAGGTTCGTGGCCGCGATGCAGACAGCCTGGACAAAGGACGCCTTGAACGCGCTCTCCGTTGCCGGCTACCGCCGCGGCGGCGCGCGCAGGGCAGTGGTCGAACTGCTCGGACGCCAGAACTGCTGCCTGGCCGCCCAGGAGATCCACGACCATCTACGCAAGGCGCGCCGGCCGGTCGGGATCGCGTCGGTCTACCGCGCTCTCGACGCCCTCGTCGAGCTCCGCCTCGTCAAGCGGGTCGACACCGGCGACGGCATTGCTAGGTTCGAGGCCGCGCCCGCCGACGGCGACCATCACCACCATCTCGTCTGCCGAGACTGTGGGAAGGTCGAGGCCTTCAGCGACTCGCGGCTCGAGCGCGCGATCGACAATGTTGCCGGTGGTCTGGGCTATTCGGTCGACGAGCACGAGGTTGTGCTCACCGGCGCCTGCGCCGATTGCGCCTAACGCGGAGCGAACGCTTCCGCGCCTGCGACGAGACCGCGGGCGATCTTCAGTTGATACGGGGCGGACTGCAGGAGTCGTCGTTCCGCCGGGTTCGTCATGAATCCGCACTCGACCAGGATCGCCGGCACGTTCGCCCAATTGAATCCGGTGAGGTCGGAGCGCGGCACCAGGCCGAGGTTGCGCGCACCGGTTCGGCGCACGACCGCCGCTTGCACCGTGTGTGCCGCGCGCAAGCTGGCGGCGTAGATGTCGTCCGTCCAACCGCGGTGCAGGGAAGGCACGAGTGTCTTTATGCCGTTGAGCGAGGAGTCCGTCGCCCCGTCGGCATGAATGCGGATCATCAATGCCGCATGGCGCACGTTGCAGAAGCGCGCGCGGGCGATGTTGCCTCCGGCATAGGTCGGGCCCTCGCGCGTCATCGCGACGCGATAACCGTCACGCTTCAGCAGCGCACGCGTTCGCAACGCGATCGCCAGTGCGACCGGCGCCTCGCCCGCGGTGCCGCCCCCGTCCTTGATCTTCAGCTGCGCCGAGCCTGGACCGATCGGCTCGGTCTGGCGGCCGATCGCGGGAATCGTGCCATGACCTGGATCGAGGCAGATCAGCGGGGTTGGCGAAACGGCCTGCACGGGCAGAGAGTCTGCCTGTGTTGGACC
>DAINSN010000028.1:0-9636 GCA_036741295.1 Gaiellaceae bacterium | reverse complement strand
CGCCTCTGGGCCTCAGGCGACCCGCCGCCGCGGGCGGGAGGCACGCTCGAGGTCCTCATCGACGGCGCGGAGGCGCTGCCGCGGCTCGCCGAAGAACTGCGCAAGGCGGAGTCGCAGCGGTTAGTTACTGACGGCAAGGGCAGACAGGGTTCCGATGGCCACTCGCCGAGAGCTTCCAGCCGACGTTGCGGCGGCGTTCGATCGCGTCCCTGAGGCGCGCGACAGCTTCCTCGCGTTGCCCGCAGACCGGCAGGCCGCCTGGCTGCAATGGATCGATCGCGCACGCGGGCGACGTGCTCGCGCGGGCCGGATCGACGAGATGATCCGCCGGGTGCTGCCGTCGGCAGCCGTTGCAGAGGAAGAGGTCGCAGAGCCGGCCGGCCCGCCGCCCGAGCGCTACTGGTGGCTCTGGCTGCTCCTGCTGTTGCTGCTCGTGGTCGGCGGCCTGCTCGCGTGGTATTTCCTCAGCCGCGGCAACGACAAGGCGGTCGTCCCGAACGTGATCGGGTTGCGTGAGCAGCAGGCGGACATCCGCATCCACGACCACGGCCTCGAGGTGCTCCCGCGCAACGGTCCGAGTAACCGCCCGCCGGGTGTCGTCTTCGCGGAGAAACCCGGGGCCGGCACGCAGCTCGGCAAGGGCCAGACGGTGACGATCTTCGTCTCGAGCGCCCGGCTCGCCGTGCCCAACGTGACCGGGCTCCGGCTGCCCGACGCGCAGCAGAAGCTGCAGGCGCTCGGTTTCAAGGCCGAGGTCAAACGTGTGGCGTCAACCAAGCCGAAGGGATTTGTCCTCGACCAGGATCCGGCCGCGGGCGTGACCGCCCTCCGTGGCACGACGGTGACGCTGAACGTGTCGAGCGCCGCCAAGCCCGTGGTCGTTCCTCGAGTCGTTGGTCAGACACAGGGTGCTGCCGTACAGGCATTGACGGCTCTAGGCCTGAAGCCCGTGCTGCAGAACGTCCCCTCCGACCGGGCTGCCGGGATCGTCGTCGGCCAGAAGCCACCCGCTGGGAACGAAGTCGACAAGGGCTCCGAGGTGACGGTGAACGTCTCGACCGGAGGCGGCCCGGCCACGACGACCGCAACGACGACGACGACGTCGACTGCAGCGACGACGACGTCGGTCACCACGACCACGACAGGGACCACGACGACCTCTGCCGCACCCGTTCGCGTGCCGCGTGTCGTGGGCCTCGCACAAACGCCCGCGCTTCGGCGCCTCAACGTGCTCGGCCTGCACCCGACCGTCGTCTACGTGCGCTCGAGCCGGCCGGCGAACAGGGTCATCTCGCAATCGCCCGCGCCCGGCACGACGTTGAAGCCCGGTTCGCGTGTGCGGGTCAACGTCTCGACTGGGCCAAACCCCCAGCCGAACACCGCAGTACCGAGTGTCGTCGGCCAGGACCAGGCCGCTGCCGTCCAGACCCTGCGAGACGCAGGCTTCAAGGTCGCGGTGTTGAACCGCCCGACCGCCGACCAGTCGAAGGACGGCCTCGTGGTCGAGCAGCAGCCGCACGCGGGCTCCAACATCCCTGGGGGCTCGCAGGTCACGATCTTCATCGGCCGCTTCTCCGGCTAGTTAGAAAACGGAGCCCGGCGCGGCTCCAGCCGGCGGTGGGCCGGCCACCACAGTCGAAGCGCGCAGGGCTCCGTTGAGTTAGACCCGCGCCGGTAGAAAAACTTGCTCGGCGACTTTTGTGCGCGTCCACTACGCTCGTCGCGAGATGACCACCGGCGAGGAGCCGCAGACCTGGCACCACGGGATCGTCGCCAGATGGTGGGCGGAGTTCAACCTGACCGGCCCGGAGATCCCGTACTTTCAGAAGTTCATCGAAGACGACGGTCAGCCCGCCCTCGACGTCGCGTGCGGGACCGGACGCCTTCTCGTCCCTTATCTTCGCGCCGGTCTGGACGTCGACGGCTGTGACCTGTCGGCGGACATGCTCGCGCTTTGCCGCGAGCGAGCGGAAGCCGAGGGTCTGTCACCCAACCTGTATGCGCAGGCGATGCACGAGCTCGAGCTTCCACGGATGTACAGGACGATCGTGGTCTGCGGTGGTTTCGGGTTGGGCGGGAACCACGAGCAAAACCTCGAGAGCCTCAGTCGCCTTTACGAGCAGCTCGAGCCCGGTGGGCTGCTGCTGCTCGACAACGAGGTTCCATATGCCGTTACCGGCTTGTGGCCTCATTGGCCCAAGGAAGGGCGGCAGGCGTTGCCCAAGCCGTGGCTGGAGCTCGGCGACGGCGACCGGCGGCAAGGTTCCGACGGCAATGAATACGAGTTGCGCAGCCGGGTCATCGAGCTGGATCCGCTGGCCCAGCTTGCGACGCTCGAGATGCGGGCCGACATGTGGCGCGACGGGGAGCACGTGGCGGCAGAGGAGCACGTCTTGAAACTGTCGCTGTATTTCACGAACGAGCTGGTTTCGATGCTCGAGCGCGTCGGTTTCACCGCTGTGACCCTGCGCGGCGACTACACGGATGAAGAACCGGATGCCGACACCGACTTCGTTGTTTTCATCGCGAGAAAGCCGGCGGCGCCGAAGTAGCTCCGCCTTGATGCACCGCGGACGACTGACGGGAGGCCGGACATGGAGACAATGCAGCTCGACGAGGAGTTCTGGCGCGGGCGCGCCGAGGAACTGCAGCACCCAACAACGTGAGCTAATCGCCCGTCATCGAAACGGAGGCCACCGGTCGCGGGCGACCGCAAACTCCGCGACCGGCAGGCCTCGTGCCGTCTGTCTGCGTCCATTCCCGGTGAGAGGGTCGGCTCTTGGAGCAAAGCGGGCCCAGGCGCGAGGTCAAGGCGCACTTTCGAATTTATCAGAACTTGTTGCGTCTAGCACTAAGTCGCCAGAAAAAGGCTATGGTGGCTGAAGGCGCGCTCGTCTCGGATGCCGTTCCCCTCGAGTACGGGGCTTCGCCCCAAGCGCATCTGTCGCAACGGCGCGAAGGGGTGCCGTGGCGAACAAGTTCGACGGGGTCGACGCTCGTGCGGTGCCCGCACAGATCGCGGCGGAGATGGAGCGGCTGGTCGTTTACGCCGACGCGCAAGAGCGAAAGGTCAGCCAGCTTCAGACCGCGCTCGACTCTCGCGTGGTCATCGAACAGGCGATCGGCATCCTGGCGGAGCGGTTCGTCCTCCCGTTCGCGGACGCCTTCGAAGTGATCCGCGCGGCAGCGCGGAACTCGAGACGGGAAGTAAGGGCCGTCGCGGAAGAACTGAGGGCTTCTCGGGAGACGCCGCTCGCGATCACAGATGTTCTTCCACCCGAGGCAGACCCTCTTCTGAGCTCAGACGTCGAGCTGGCTGAAGAAGATCTGCACTGCCCCCGCTGCGGGACATTCGTCAGCTACTGACGATTGTCGCTAGCTCCCTAGACCGTGGCTACGGGAGGCTCGGCCAAGCGCGCGTAACGAAGCGCTTCCCAGAGCAGGTCGATCGTCGCCGTCAAGCCGGGAACCTCATCGGTCATGCCCGAGCGCCAAAGCTCCTGCCGCTGCTCGATGCAGGACTCCATCGCTGTGGTGATAGCGGCGACGTCATCCCCGCAACCACCGAGCAGATGATCAGCCCATACCGTGCGGAGCCGAGAGGCATCTGTCGTCTCGGCGATGAATCCGCAAACCGGGCAGATGATGCTCTGCATTGCATCCATGCTAGGCGCGACCAATGCCGCGACGTCGGCTTCCTCAGGCTTGAGTCGCCGTCCAGGTGAACGCGACGGATGCGGCGCGTCCCTGCAAGACGTTGTCACGCGCGTCGGTGCCGGTCGACGTCAACGTCACCCGGAGCTGAAGCGTTTCGTGCTGTCCGGCTCCGAACTGACCCAGATCCAAGGATTGAAGGCTCGTCGCGGGCCCGCTGAAAATCGTTGCTCCGTCTTCACGCCGCGTGGCAACGACGGAGAGATGGGCTGCAAGGCCGAGGTCGCCGCCGATGCGGGCTCTAAGCAGGTACTTGGCCGGCAAGGAGCCGTCATTTGCGATCGTGAGCGTCTGCCTGACCGGCACGCCGATTCGTAGTCGCTGAGCATCGATCGCCTGGGGCGATGCCCAGCCGCTGGTGACGACGTTCCCGTGTTTGAGCGATGCGCCGAAAGCGCTTGGGCTGCTGAGTGCAGCCAGCACGGAGGGCACGATCACCAGCATCGAAAGGATGGCGAGAACCGAGACGAAGACCTTTCGCATCATGCTCACATCATCGTGTCGCTCGGTCGCCGTGTCTTTTCCCGCGCCGGAGTTGCTTGCGTCCCCGATTCGGGTGAGCTGCCTACTCCATCAGGGCAATCGAAATGGCCGCCAGTAGAGCATCGCGGGCGTTGCCAAAACGCGACGAAGAACGAGTCACCCTGCGTATCGACCTCGTGCCCGCCGTGGCTACGGAAGCGACGGCCGCGCCAGAACCCTTGCGGATTCTTTACTCCTCGCAGATGAGAGTGAGTTAGAACTGGCACGGTGGCGGTTCCGAGGTACACACGACACTTCGGTCCTGCCCAGGCCGAGAGGCTCCTTTGGCGCGCGGGATTCGGCCCCCGGCCTGGCGAGGCCAAGCGACTCTCGGCGAAGGGCCTGCACGGAGCGGTGCTTTCGCTCACGCGTCCGCCGGCAGAGCAGCTGACCGGGCCCGCACCGACAGACGACCGGCACTTTCCGATCGCCCCATACGACGCCTCCGGGCACGACCATCTGTGGTGGCTCGACCGGATGGTTCGAACGAACCGCCCGCTCGTCGAGCGGATGACGCTCGTGTGGCACGACTGGTTCGCGACGTCGAACCAGGGCGTCGGCTCGCAACGGCTGATGCTGAACCAGAACGAATTGCTGCGGAAGCATGCGCTCGGATCCTTCCGCGACCTCGTCCACGACATCACGTCCGACCCGGCGATGCTGCAGTGGCTGAACGGCAACAAGAACACGAAGAGCTCGCCCAACGAGAACTACGGCCGTGAGTTGATGGAGCTGTTCACGCTCGGTGCCGACCGCGGTGCTTACACCGAGACTGATGTTCGCGAGCAGGCGCGAGCTCTGACGGGCTGGCGCAGCAAGCGCGTGAAGGGCGTCGGGCCCACCGATTTCCGTTACGACCCGAAGTCGCACGACGACGGGTCGAAGACGATCTTCGGGAAGAGCGGCAACTACGACTGGGAAGATTCGGCCGGACTGGTCGTGCAACATCCCGAGCACGCGTCGTTCTTCGTCGCGAAGCTCTGGAGCTACTTCGTCCCCACTGCTCCTCCCGCCGCCACTCGACGGGCGCTCGAGGCGACGTATCGCAAGAGTTACGCGATCCGCCCGTTGATGGAGGCGATACTGCAGCACCCGGCGCTCTACACCGGACCGCGAATGGTCAAGCCGCCGGTCGTATTCGCCGCCGGGATGTTGCGTGCGCTCGGCCGCGGGATCCAGACGACGCAGTGGTTTCGGATGGCGCCGACCAGTGGTCAGCGCCTGTTCTATCCGCCGAACGTTGCCGGCTGGGATGAGACGCGCTGGCTCGACACAGCGACGTTCCGGGGTCGCTGGTTTCTCGCAGCGCTATTGACCACCGGCGACGCATCGACCGCGTCGGCCGTGCCAGAGAAGCTCGTCGACGTCGCGCTGGCCTACTGGAATGGCCCACCAATCACAAAGGCGACCCGAAAGGTTCTCGTCCGGTTCGCGAAGACCGGTCTCGCGCACGGGCGCACGGCGGCCGAGGTCGAGACTGCGTTGCGCCAACTCGTTGCCACCTCCCCCGACCTCCAGACAGCCTGATGCCACGGCACGCGTGCTCCTGCAACGACTTCTCGCGCACCGAACTGCTGCGTCGCGCTGCGGCCGAAGCCGGTCGCGGGCTGCCGCCGATCGAGCCCGGCATGCCGATCCCCGCCGGAACTGGGCTCTCGCGCCGCTCGTTCATCGCGCGCTCCGCGAGCCTCGCGTTGGCTGTCTACGGCGGTACCCGGTTGAGCTCGTACGCGTTGGACGAAGGCATCGCCCAGGCGGCCTCGGCGCCGGGAGGTCGTGTGCTCGTCTCGGTCTTCATGGAAGGTGGGTGGGACTCGCTCTCCGTGCTCTTCCCGGCGGGCGACTCGAGGTACTACTCGCTGCGCCCGAAGCTCGCACTGCCGGCCTCATCGGGTCTAGCGTTCGCTGAGGACTCGCGGCTTCGCTGGCACCCGTCGGCGGAGAGCATTGCAACGCTGCATCGCGAGGGCAAGGTCTCCGTGCTTCCGGGAGTCGGCTACGACCATCCGGACAAGTCTCACTTCACGTCACGTCATTACTGGGAAGTCGGGGCCACCGACGCCCATCTCCAGACAGGCTGGCTCGGCCGCTTTCTCGACGCGACCGGCGCAACGAACAATCCGCTCCAAGGTGTGTCGCTCGACAGCCGCCTGCAGCCGGCGCTCGCCACGGCGCGGGTCCCGGTGGCCTCGCTCGACGGACCCGACCGGTATGGCTTCGCGCCGCCGAACGGTGGCAAGTTCCCGCTCGAGGAGGACATGCTCGAAGCGGTCGCGCAACTCGGCGCGGTACATGCGGACACGAAGGATCCGGCGTTGCGACAGGCAGCGGAAGCTTCTGCTCAGGCGCACCGGTTGCGCGGCAGTCTCTCCCCGCTCGCCGGCGGAGTCGCGAGCCCGGTCCCGTACCCGCAAGCGCAGAAGGATGACTTCCCGCGCCGCCTCGCGGGTCTGGCGGCGATGCTTGCCGCCGGCCTCCCGCTTCGGTGCGTGGCCATGCGCGCGCCCGGTATGTACGACACGCATTCCGACCAGGCGACGGATCTGAGCGACGGCCTGAAGCTGAGCGCCGATTCCCTGCTCGCCTTCCAGCGCGATCTCGAAGCGCGTGGCCTAGCCGATCGCGTGCTCATCCACGTGTGGTCCGAGTTCGGCCGGCGTGCGCGCGAGAACGGCTCGCTCGGCACGGATCACGGCGCCGCCGGCCTCGGCTTCCTGATCGGCTCGCGCGTGCGCGGCTCGATGGTCGGCGAGTTCCCGGGCCTCGACCGGCTCGATGACCAGGGGAACCTCGTGCCGACGGCCGACTTCCGCGGCGTGTACTCCGCGATCTTCGAGCAGTGGTTCGACACGGATGCGGCCCGCATGATCCCTAATGCAGGCGCGTTCGCACGACCGAAGATCCTGAAGTGAGAAAGCTCGCGTTGCTTTTCGCGGCGGTCGGGGCGGCGTTCATTGCCGTGGTGCCCGCGGCGGCACTTGCTCCACCGGCGCGAATGCAGGTCGGAGCCACCGAGTTCAACTTGGGCCTGTCCCGCCATACGATCAAGGCGGGCCGCGCGTTGATCGAGCTTGCGAATTACGGCGAGGACCCGCACGACTTGCGGCTCAGGCGAATCGGTGGAACCAAGATCTGGGGCACGCGCATCGTCGCGCCGGAGGACACCGCAGTGCTGTCCGCGAAGCTGCCGCCGGGCCGCTACCGGCTCTGGTGCTCGATCGCCGACCACCGTGCAAAAGGGATGTCGGCGCTGCTCACAGTGCACCGTTAGTCGACGGGAGTCGGTACAGGCGTTCAGTACAAGAAGCGGGCGGGCATAGTGACCAGATGGAGGAGATCCGCCCCGGCCTGGCCCGCTGGGTGACACCACACCCGGAGTGGAAGCCCGAGGAGGACTTCCTCGACGAGTCGTATCGTGACGTCGCCTCCGTGCTGCACGTCACGCCGGATGTGCTCGTCCTCGTCGACCCGCTCGTGCCCGACTCGCTGTGGGCCGAGCTCGACGCTCGGATCGAGGCGGCCGGGAAGCCGGTGGTCGTCCTCACCACGATCCACTGGCACGCGCGCAGCCGCGATGAAGTCGCGAAGCGGTACGGCGCCCAGCTGGGCGGCGAGCTTCGGGGCGTGCGCGTCTTCGATGCAGGGCGCCAGGACGAGGTCGCGCTCTGGCTAGAGGGAGCTCAGGCCCTCGTCCTCGCCGATGCCGTGCTCGGGGATCAGCACGGCGGACTGCGCATGTCCCCCTGGTACAAGTTCGAGGCGGAACGCGAGCGGACGCGTCTGGCGCTTCTGCCGCTGCTCGACCTCCCGATCGCGATCGTCCTTCCTGCCCACGGTCACCCCGTCCTGGAGGATGGAAGCCAGGCGCTCGAGAAGGCGCTCGTAAGATAGGCGCCCGGAACGATTTGCCTTGCGCGTCCCCGACGTGGCCGCGGCGAGGGCGAAGCTGGAGGCGGCCGGCGTCGTGGCTGCCGCTGACCTTGGCCTCGGGCCTCGTGGCCGAGATGATCGTCAGCGTTGTGTATCGCCAGTCGTTCTAGACGGGCCAGAGAAGGGATCGTCATGTCAACTGTGTCAACCACCGCCGCCCAGGTCATCGTCCAGGCCGGGACAGGGTCCAGAGCAGGGTGGCCTGTGCGGGAAGCTGGTCCCGCTCCCGTGACCACTGATACGCGGACAGGCGCAGGTCCGTGAACTCCGTCGAGTCATTTCTCATTGATATTCCTGAGCGCCAACTCGATGACTTGCGCATCAGGCTCGCTCGCACGCGGTGGCCCACGTCGGTTGACGTACCGGCTTGGGCGGATGGGACCAGCCTCGACTATCTGAGAGAGCTGTGCCACTACTGGGAGCACGACTTCGACTGGCGCGAACAGGAACGCGCTCTGAACACCCTTCCCCAGTTCCGCGCGACGGTCGAAGATCTCGCCATCCATTTCATTCACATGCGTGGGCAATGCCCTGACCCGTTCCCGCTCGTCCTGACACATGGTTGGCCGAGCTGCTTCTTCGAGCTGACGAAGCTGATGCCGTTGCTGACAGACCCCGCGTCGCACGGCGGCGACCCAGCGGATGCCTTCGACGTCGTCGTTCCGTCACTTCCGGGCTTCGGCTTCTCAGAGATTCCGCGTGACCCCTTCGTATCGGCGCGCGTGCCGCAGATCTGGACGGAGCTGATGCGAACGTTGGGTTACGACCGCTTCGGGGCGCACGGCGGCGACCTTGGTGGCGGCGTCACAGCTCGCCTCGGACAGTTCCACTCGGACGCAGTCGCCGGAATCCACATCACGAACGTCTACGGCGAGATATCCGACGGATCCGCGACCGACGAGGAGCGCAGCTATCTTGCCGCAGTCGAAGAGTGGGAACGGACGGCGGGTGCGTACGGCGCCATCCAGGGGACGCGGCCACAAACGCTCGCGGCCGGGCTCACGGACTCGCCGGCGGGGCTGGCCGCCTGGATCGTCGAGAAATACCGGGCTTGGTCCGACTGCGGGGGCGACATCGAGAGCGTGTTCAGCAAAGACGAGCTTCTGACCAACATCACGATCTACTGGCTGACCGGCACAATTGCCTCGTCCTTCCGTCCGTACTGGGACTACCGAAACAACCCGAGCCCATTACCGTGGGTCCCGATCGAGGTTCCATGCGGAGTCGCCGTGTTCCCGCGCGACATCGCACGGCCCCCACGATCCTTCGCTGAACGCTCCTACGACATCAGGCGCTGGACGGAGATGCCTCGTGGCGGCCACTTCGCTGCGATGGAGCAGCCCGAGCCCCTCGCCGCTGAGATCCGGACGTTCTTCCGCTCGCTGCGCTAAAGAGAAAGTCCGTTCAACGGAGCGGCACAGGAGTCGAACCTGCCTAGCGTCGGGCTACGACGCCGTACTGGTTTTGAAG
>DAINSN010000027.1:0-17416 GCA_036741295.1 Gaiellaceae bacterium | reverse complement strand
GCGGAGCGCGCGAAGTACCTCTTCCGCATCGCGCGCATCCTCCAGGAACGCGCGCGAGAGTTCGCCGTGCTCGAGTCGCTCAACGGCGGCAAGCCGATCAAGGAGTCGCGCGACGTCGATCTGCCGCTGGCGGCGGCACATTTCTTCTACTACGCGGGCTGGGCCGACAAGCTCGAGTACGCGTTCCCGAACCGCCGGCCCCGGCCGGTCGGCGTAGCCGGTCAGATCATCCCGTGGAACTTCCCGCTGCTGATGCTGTCCTGGAAGATCGCGCCTGCGTTGGCCGCCGGCAACACGGTCGTGCTGAAGCCCGCGGAAACGACCCCGCTGTCGGCGCTGCTGTTCGCCGACGTGCTGCGACAGGCCGAGCTGCCGCCCGGGGTCGTGAACATCGTCACCGGTGACGGACGCACGGGTGCTGCACTCGTGAAGTCGGAGGGTGTCGACAAGATCGCCTTTACGGGTTCCACCGACGTCGGCAAGGCGATCCAGCGCGAGCTCGCGGGAACCGGGAAGAAGCTCACGCTCGAGCTCGGCGGCAAGGCCGCGAACATCATCTTCGACGACGCTGCGCTCGACCAGGCGGTCGAGGGGATCGTCAACGGCATCTATTTCAACCAGGGGCACGTCTGCTGCGCCGGCTCGCGTCTCCTCGTCCAGGAATCGATCTACGAGCCCGTCGTCGAGAAGCTCAAGCGGCGTCTCACGACGCTTCGCGTGGGCGATCCACTGGACAAGAACACCGACGTCGGAGCGATCAACTCCAAGCAGCAGCTCGACAAGATCCGTGAGCTAGTCGAATCCGGCGAGCAGGAGGGTGCGGAGATCTACCAGCCGCCGTGCCGGCTGCCGGAGAAGGGTTACTGGTTCGCGCCGACGGTCTTCACCAATGTCGCGCAGAGCTATCGCATCGCGCAGGAGGAGATCTTCGGGCCCGTGCTCTCGGTCCTCACCTTCCGCACACCCGAGGAGGCGGTCGAGAAGGCGAACAACACGCCGTATGGCCTCAGCGCAGGTGTCTGGACCGAGAAGGGCTCCCGCATTCTCTGGATGGCGGAGCGTCTGCGCGCCGGCGTGGTGTGGGCGAACACGTTCAACCGCTTCGATCCGTCGTCGCCGTTCGGCGGCTACAAGGAGTCCGGCTTCGGTCGGGAGGGCGGCCGACACGGCCTCGAGCCGTACATGCAGTTCGACGGAAGCGAGCCCCACGGTGGCTGACAGGCTGCCGGTCAAGAAGACGTACAAGCTCTTCATCGGTGGAGCGTTCCCGCGCTCGGAGTCGGGCCGCACCTACGAGGCCGAGGGGCAGAACGTCGCCCGCGCCTCGCGGAAGGACGTCCGCGACTCCGTGCGTGCGGCGCGAGCGGCGTGGCCAAAGTGGGCAGGCATGACCGCCTACAACCGGGGCCAGGTTCTCTATCGCGTCGCCGAGATGATCGAGTCGCGCAGCTCGGAGTTCGCCGACGTGAGCAGCGGCCGCGACGAGGTCGAGCGGACAATCGATCGCATCGTCTGGTACGCGGGGTGGGCGGACAAGCTCGCTCAGGTGCTCGGCTCGTCGAATCCCGTGGCCGGCCCGTACTTCAACTTCACCGTTCCGGAGCCCACTGGCGTCGTTGCGGTCCTCGCGCCCGACGAGCCGCCGCTGCTCGCGCTCGTTTCGCGGGTCATCCCGGCCCTGACCGGTGGGAATGCCGTGGTCGCAGTCGCCTCGGAGACGCACCCGCTGGCGGCGATCGAGCTCGCCGAGGCGCTCGCCACCTCTGACGTCCCCGGCGGGGTGGTCAACCTCCTCACGGGCCATCGCGATGAGCTGGCGCCCTGGCTCGCCTCGCACATGGACGTCAACGCCATCGACATCACGGGGGCCGACGGCTCGTCGGCCGAGCTCGAGCGCGCGGCGGCCGACAACGTGAAGCGCGTCGTGCGAGGTGACCCCGATTCCCAGAGCCCATGGGAGATCGCATCGTTCCTCGAGCTCAAGACCGTTTGGCACCCGGTCGGCCAGTAGATACTTCAACTCGTGAGAAACGAGCGCCGGTTCAGCCTGGCCATCTCTGAAGGTGACGGAATCTCCGTGATCGTCGACGTCGGCGATCCGGAATCGGCGCGCGCTGCCGCGGCCCAGGGTGCCGAGGCGATTGTCGTGCGAGGCGAGGTCGGCGACCTGCGCGCGGTGACGGAGCTGCCGATTCTCTGGCGGGCGTCCGGGTCGCCAACCGAGGCCGCGCTTGCGGGTGCCGACGCGTGGCTGGTGGCGGTCGAAGATGCGGGGGAGGACGGAGACTGGCTCGCGCGCCGGCACTCAGAGGCCCTGGAGCTCGGGCTCGACTTCGTCGTCGAGGTGCGGAGCGAGGAACAACTCGAGCTTGCGCTCGAACGCCTCGATCCCGAGATCTTCCTGCTGGCGGCGCGGGATGGCCTGGACACGGACGCCCTGAGTCAGGCGCTCGAGCTCCTACCCGATGTCCCCGCGGGCAAGCTCGCGGTCGTGGACGTGGGAGTGTCGAGCCGTGAACAAGTCGACGAGCTCGAGCGGGCGGGAGTCGATGCGGTCATCGTCGGAACGCGAAACGTCGCCGAGCTCGTCGGTGACGCCCCACCGCAGGTCTAACACCGGCGACGCGGTCGACCGCTGGGCCGGCACCCGGTGGGGCGGACGCGGGACCGCGCTCGCGGCAATCCTCGCCGGCGCGGCGGCGATTCGCCTCGTCGGCATCCAGTACGGGCTTCCGTTCGGGAACCTGCTCAATCCCGACGAGGAGTCGATCGTGCCGCGCGCCTGGAAGCTCGTGCACGGAGGCGGCGGCGACCCGCACTGGTTCGACTACCCGACGTTGCTGATGTACGTCAATGCGCCGTTTCAGGCGTGGCAGAACGAACCGTCTTATCTGACTGCCCGAATCGTGGGTGTGGTGCTCGCTCTGGCGGCGATCGCCGCAGCCTGGTGGCTCGGCCGCCGCGCATTCGGGACGGCCGCCGCGGGAGTCGTTGCCGCCGCCGTGGTCGCCGTATGCACGATCCATGTCGCGTATTCGCATGCCGCGGTGACGGACGTACCGCTGACGCTGGGGGTCGCGGTCGCTCTCGCGCTGCTCGTGGCGGGCCGGCTCGAGGTCGCAGGAATCGCAATCGGCCTCGCCATGGGCTTCAAGTACCCAGGCGTCTTCCTGCTCGTCCCGCTGGTCGTCGCCGGTTGGAAGCAGTGGCGCAGGCTTGCGGTGTCCGGCGTGCTGGCCGTGGCGGCATTTCTCGCCTCGAGTCCGTTCATCGTCGTGCACGGCCACCAGGCATGGCACGAGGCGTTTCGCGTGCAGCGACTCGCGCAGGACGGTTGGCTCGGCTTCGAGCACGACCACATCGCGCCGATCGCCTTCGTCGGGCGGCTCTGGGAAGGGATCGGCCCCGCGCTCGTCGTGTGTGGGATCGGTCTCGTCTTCGCGCTTGTCCGCCGCACTCGCGCCGATCTGGTCCTCGCGTCGTTCGTCGTCGTCTACTTCGCCGACCTGCTGACGTTGAGCGCGCATTTCGATCGCTACGTGCTGCCGCTCGTGCCCGCGCTCGGGGCGCTCGCAGGGCGCATGCGCTCCCTCGCACCGGTGACCCTGCTGTTGCTCGTCGTGCCTCTGACCTGGTCGATTCGCGACACGAAAGAGCTGACTCGCACCGACACGCGGATCGTCGCGCACCGGTGGGTCGAGCAGCACATCCAGCCTGGGACGCGCATCGCAGCAGATCCGTCGACGCCGGCCTTCGAGCGGCTGCACGTGCTGCCCTTGCTCCTGCCGGGCCCACAGCGCGGCTTCGACCCGAACCGCGATGTTGCCCGTCTCCGCCGCCTCGGCATCCGCAGCGTCGTGGTCACCGGCGCCGTGACAGATCGTGTGCTCGCCGCGCGCGATCGCTATCCGCGCGAAGCGGCTTTTTACGACGACCTGCGCACGAAGGCTCGGCGCGTGTTCTACGTCTCCCCGGGTGGCGATCTCGCCGGCCCCTGGGTTGCGGTCTACCGTCTACGCGCGTAGCAGGGGACGAGTGAGGCAGGTCGGGCCGCCGTCGCCCTTGCGGGAGATCTCATCGCCGCGGTAGACACTCACGTCCACGCCCGCCTGTTCGAGCCGCCTCCTCGTCTCCACGTTCCCCTCGAGTGCCAGCGCCACCCGAGGCGCGAGCGCAAGCACGTTCGGGCCCATCGTCTCGAACTCGTCGTCGGGGACCTCGACGATCCGAATCTCGAGCTCCTCGAGCAATTGCACCAGACGCACGGGTAGCAGTGGCAGGTACGCGACGACCAGATCGTCGTCGAGCGGGCTCAGCAGCGAGAGCAGATGCAGGACGACTTCGGACCCGTGCAGGTGCGGGAGGTCGAATGCGAGCACGTCCACGCCGGGCAACGCGGTCTGCAACGCGTGGACACCGTCGTCGTTGGTGCGGTAGCCGCGGCCGACGAGCAGCGTGCTCTCGTCGAGCCAGATCGTGTCGCCGCCGTCGGCCGATGCAGGGGCCTCGAGACGCGCGGCGACCGGCACGCCCGCGTGTTCGAAGTCTGCCGCGATTGCGTCCGTCTCCACCAGTCGGCCCTCCTTTCCCGGCCGCAGAACGATCGCGCCGCTGTCGGAGACGATCGCAGGGTCGAAGACGTAGATCGCGTCTGGATCGGTCGGGAGCATGGTGTCGGCCAGAATGACCTCTGCGCCGCCGGCGCCGAGCGCGTTGCAGAAAGCCTCGTGCTCTTCCGCGAGTTTGGCGACGTCCGGCTCCGAGCGCCACCCGTACTCGCGCCAGGTCGCGAAACCAGCGGCTCGCGGCGGTCGCACGAGCACGCGCTGCAACGTCGCGGTCATGTTCTGACCGCCGAAAAGCGTCACTACCCGAAGAACGCTTGTGCGACCGACCACCACTCGGCGGGCACGGTCTTGAGCTCGGCGGTCGCCTCCGCGAGCGACACGTCGACGATCTCGTCGCCGTGCAGTGCGGCCATCCGGCCGAACTTCCTCGCCTCGACCAGCTCGGCGGCCTTCAGCCCGTAGCGCGTCGCAAGGACGCGGTCGCGCGGAGTGGGGGACCCGCCCCGTTGCACGTGGCCGAGCACCGTTACCCGCGTCTCGTAGCCGGTTCGCTCCTCGATCTGGCGTGCGAGCGCTGCGCCGACGCCCCGCTCCGACAGGCTGATGTGGCCGAACTGGTCGACGTCCTTCGCCTCGCTCATGCCTTCCAGCTCGTATCCCTCCGAGACGACGACGATGGAGAAGTCCTTGCCGCGCTCGTGCCGGTGGCGGAGCTCTTTGCAGGCGTCCTCGATCGACACCGGCTGCTCCGGAATCAGGATCATGTCCGCGCCGCCGGCAATTCCGCTCACCACCGCGATCCAGCCGGTGTGGCGGCCCATCACTTCGACGACCATCACGCGGTTGTGCGACTCCGCGGTCGTGTGGAGCCGGTCGATTGCCTCGGTTGCGACCGTGACCGCCGTGTCGAAGCCGAACGTGTAGTCCGTCGCCGAGAGGTCGTTGTCGATCGTCTTCGGAACCCCGACCACCGGGAAGCCGTGCTCCTCGTGCAGCCGAGCGGCAACGCCTAGCGTGTCCTCGCCGCCGATCGCGACCAAGGCGTCGAAGCCCTCGCGCTCGAAGTTCGCGAGCACCTTCTCGACCCCGCCGTCCACTTTGAACGGATTCGTCCGCGTCGTGCGGAGAATCGTCCCGCCTCGCGGGAGCAAACCCGAGATCTCACGTGGGCCGAGTGGCTCGAACAGGCCCTCGACCAGTCCCTTCCAGCCCTCGAGGACGCCGACGACCTCGCCGTCCCGCGTCATCACCCGCCGTCCGGCGGCGCGGATGACCGCGTTCAGCCCCGGGCAGTCTCCGCCCCCGGTGAGGATCCCGACCTTCATCCGCCGATCGTAAAGAAGTCGGCTCCGGGGCTACCATGTCACCGCGCCGAAGTGGCGGAATTGGCAGACGCGCCGGACTCAAAATCCGGTGAGGGAAACCTCGTGTGGGTTCAAGTCCCACCTTCGGCATCGCCTTGGTACGGCCGTTCAAGCGGTTCAGGGTTGATCGGGGCCCGAAATGCCTCGATACTGCCCCCTCTCGCTGGGATTCACCAGTGATCAGGCGACGGAGGTGGCCATCTTGAGGAGATACGGAACGCTAGGGCTGCTCGCCATGCTGATCGGCGTGCTTGCCTTCGCCGCGGCGGGTTGCGGCGGTAAGAAGAGCTCGAGTAGCGGAGGGGGCGTGACGGCCTTGCCGGCGTCCTCGTGCACGCCGGTCGAGTACAAGGGCGACGGGAAGCCCGACGTGCTGATTGCGACCGACTTCCCGATGCAGGGCAGCTCGCGGACGCAGACGCTGCAGATCGTGGCGGCCACGCGCTACTTGCTCGACCAACAGAGCTGGAAGGCAGGCTCTCACAGGGTTGCGCTCCAGGTCTGTGACGACTCGACCGCGCAGGCCGCGAAGTGGGATCCGGACAAGTGCAGCCGGAACGCCCACGCCTATGCGCAGGACGCGAGCCTGATCGGCGTGCTCGGAACGTTCAACTCCGGCTGCGCCGCCATCGAGATTCCGGTGCTGAACCAGGCTCCGGGCGGCGGGCTCCAGCTTCTCTCGCCGGCGAACACCTACGGCTGCCTCACCGAGCCGTGTGCCGGGAACGAGCCGGAGAAGTACTACCCGAGCGGCAAGCGGAACTACGCGCGCGTTGCGCCGAGTGACCCGAACCAGGGCGCGGTGGATGCGGAGTTCCTCAACTCGCAGGGCGTGAAGAGCGTGTACATCCTGAACGACAAGGAGGCCTACGGCCTCGGAGTCGCCAAGAACTTCCAGGGCGCTGCCAAGGCGCTCGGGATGACGGTGACCGGGTTCTCGGCGTACGACCCGAAGCAGCCGAGCTTCCGGGCTCTCTACACGCGCATCAAGGCGACGAATCCTGACGCCATCTTCATCGGCGGCCTCGTCGACGAGAACTCAGGACAGCTGATCAACGACAAGGTCGCGGTGCTCGGCCCGAACGACGGTGCTGTGAAGCTCATGCTGCCGGACGGGTTCACGACCGATTCCGTCTTCAAGCGCAGCGAGGGCGGCACGCCGAACGCGAAGGGTGCGTTCTTCAGCGTGGCCGGCGTCGGCATCGACAAGTACACGGGTGCGGCGCAGACGTTCATCTCGGGCTTCAAGTCGAAGCTCGGCGGCAAGCCCGTCGACCCGTACGCGATTCTCGGCGCACAGGCCGCACGGGTCATGCTCGATGCGATCGCGAACTCCGACGCCACTCGAGCCGGTGTGATCACTCAGATCTTCAAGACGAAGATCGACAACGGGTTGATCGGAAGCTTCGAGATCAACCAGAACGGCGACATCACGGGCGCGAAGGGCGCGGCGTTGCTGTTCACCATCTACAAGGGCACGGACCATCTCGTGACCTTCAAGACAGCGGCGCCGAAGGCGAACCTCGTCGACGCGGCGCGAAAGGCAGCGGCGGGCTAGTCCGCCGGTCGAGATCGACCCGGGGAGGGCCTCGGCCTTCCCCGGGTCGTTTTCTAGAGGATTTCGCGAATCGCAGCTTCAGCCCGCAGCGAGCAGCAGTCCCGGGTGGCGGCGCTCTTCGGCACACGGCGCCCCAGCGGTACCTCCATGCTCGGAATCTTTTTCGTCCTCCTGCTGGTGGCCTGGCTGGTGGTCAATCTCGCGCGGACGCCGAGCGACTTCTTCACGGTCCTGTTGATCGGGATCACGACGGGATCGGTCTACGCGCTGATCGCACTCGGCTACACGCTCGTCTACGGGATCCTGCAGCTGATCAACTTCGCCCACGGCGACGTGTTTGCTCTCAGTGGGCTGTTCTCGAGCACGATCATTCTCTCCCTACTGGGCCTCAGCGAGACCACCTCGGCGCTCGGGATCGTCGGCGGTCTCGCGTTGGCGCTCGTCATTGTCGTCATCTTCGGGGCCGTGGTGAACACGTCGATCGAGTTCATCGCCTACCGCCGACTGCGCCAGGCGCCGCGGCTCGCGGTGCTGATCACGGCCGTCGGCATGTCGTTCATCGTCCAGAACGTCTCGCTGGCGGTCTTCGACGTGAACTTCCGCAGCCTGCCGCCGCTGATCCCGGAATCCAACGTCTTCAAGATCGGCAGCGTCACGTATCAGTGGAACCAGCTCTTCGCCGTGCTGGCGACCATCCCGGTCCTGCTCCTGCTCACCTGGCTCGTCAGGTCGACGAAGCAAGGCAAGGGGATGAGGGCGGTGTCACAGGATCCCGACGCCGCGGCGATCATGGGAGTCAACGTGAACCGCACGATCTCGTTCACGTTCGCGCTCGCCGGCGCCCTCGCCGGCGTCGCAGGCCTCCTCTATCTGATCGAGTTCAACATCCGGTACGACACCGGCTTCGAGCTCGGTCTTATCGCCTTCACCGCGGCCGTGCTCGGCGGGATCGGCAACCTCGGCGGCGCCGTCCTGGGCGCGCTCATCATCGGGCTGATTCAGGCCTTCAACGAAGGCCTCAGCTGGGCGGCGCCGGGGAGCGACTGGACGCGCTCGATCGTCTTCGGGCTCCTGATCGCGATCCTCGTCTTCCGCCCGGAGGGTCTGCTCGGCGAACGGACTCCGGAGGGCGCGTGACGGTGAAGGAACGGTTGCGCCAACTCAGCCGGCTCGAGCCGCTCGATCCGCTGTTCTCGACGTGGCGGCGGCTCCCGCACGGACTCCGAGGCGCGGTTCCCGCGTTCGTCGTGATCGTCTTGGCGGTGACCTATCCGTACTACGTGTCGAGTCTGCCCACCGACGTCCCGGTGATCCTCTCGTTCCCCGACGTGGGCGCAGCGGTGACGATCGTCGTCTTCGTGGTCATGGCCGTCGGCCTGAACATCGTGGTCGGCTACGCCGGCCTGCTCGACCTCGGCTACGTCGCGTTCTACGCGATCGGCGCCTACACGGCAGGCTGGCTCGCGTCGGGCCAGTTCCAGCAGGTGAAGTTCCATTTCGGTTCGGTCGGGATCAGCCGGGAGCAGAACGGGATCCACATCTCGATCTGGTTGGTCTTGCTTTGCGCGGCGCTCCTCACCGCCGTCGGGGGAATCTTGATCGGCCTCCCGACGCTCCGTCTGCGCGGTGACTACCTGGCGATCGTGACGCTGGGCTTCGGGGAGATCATCCCTCAGTTCGTCCGGAACGCAGACAGCATTAAGGGCTTCGACCTCACGCACGGGACGTTCGGCATCAGTCCGATCGATTCGCCGGGCTTCGGCGGCCATCTGAGCAGCGCACTCGGGTTACCCGTTTCCTACGCACAATCGTTCAATCGCGAGCGGCTGTTCTACTGGACGGCGCTGGGGCTCCTCCTGATTGCCGTCTTCTGCTCGTTGCGCCTGCGTGACTCGCGACTCGGCCGCGCGTGGATCGCGATTCGCGAGGATGAGACGGCCGCCGGAGCGATGGGCATTCCGCTGATGCGCACCAAGACCTGGGCATACGCGATCGGCGCGTTCTTCGGCGGCATGGCCGGCGCCTACATCGCGAGCTTCAACTCAGGCGCGTTTCCCAGCCAGTTCCAGTTCAACATTTCGGTCTTCTTGCTCTGCATGGTGATCCTCGGCGGCATGGGCAGTCTCTGGGGCGTTGTGATCGGGGGGACGATCCTCGCGTGGCTGAACGTCGAGGGCCTCGCGAACATCGGCAGCTGGGTCAACGCCCACACGCCCCTCAACGTCGAGGTGGCGAAGTACCAGTTCGGGATCTACGGGATCATCATCGTGCTGATGATGCTGTTCCGCCCTGTCGGTCTCATTCCCGAACGGCGTCGCAAGCGCGAGTTGGAAGAGGGGACGCGCGAGCAGGAAGAGCTCGGAGAGACGCGGGGCTGATGGCCGATCTACTAACAGCGGAGAACGTGCGCAAGGAGTTCGGTGGGCTCATCGCCGTCAACGATCTGGACTTCACGATTCCCGACCGGTCGATCGTGAGCCTGATCGGTCCGAACGGCGCGGGCAAGACGACGTTCTTCAACATGCTCACGGGTGTGTACAGGCCGACCGCCGGCGAGATCATCTTCGACGGCACCGACGTCACTTCCAAGCCGCCCCACACGATCACGAAGCTCGGGATCGGCCGCACGTTCCAGAACATTCGCCTGTTCCCGCAGATGACGGCGCTCGAGAATGTTCTCGTCGGCATGCATTGTCGCCTCAGGGGAGGCATCCTCGGCTCCATCTTCGGGACGCCGCGGGTCCGGCGAGAGGAGCGCGAAGCGCACGATGCGGGACGCGAGCTGCTCCGTTATTCCGGCCTCGGCCGCGTCGACGACGAGCTGGCGGAGAATCTTTCCTACGGCGACCAGCGCCGCCTCGAGCTCGCTCGCGCCCTCGCGACCGAGCCCAAGCTGTTGCTGCTCGATGAGCCCACCGCGGGGATGAACCCGCAGGAGACGGCCAGGTTCACGGAGTTCCTCGGCAAGCTGCTCGAAGACCGTCCGGTCAGCATCCTCCTGATCGAACACGACATGAAGGTCATCATGGGTGTCTCCGAACGCGTCACCGTGCTCGACTACGGCGAGAAGATCGCCGAGGGGACGCCGGCTGAGATCCAGCGCAACGAGCGCGTGATCGAGGCCTATCTCGGGAAGGCGAAGACGGTATGAAGGCAACCGCGGCCGCCGGAGACGGCGCCCTACTCCGTGTCGAGGATATCCATACGTACTACGGCTCGATCGAAGCACTCAAAGGCATCTCGATCGAGGTCAACGAAGGCGAGATCGTCACGCTGATCGGTGCAAACGGCGCCGGCAAGTCGACGACGCTGCGCTCGATCAACGGGCTCAACCACCCGCGCCGCGGCACGATCCACTTTCGGGGGAAGGACATCACCCGCGATGCTCCGCACGACGTCGTCCGCCTCGGTATCTCGCAGTCGCCCGAGGGTCGCAAGCTGTTCCCGCGCATGTCGGTTCTGGAGAACCTCGAGATGGGCGCCTTCCAGCGCAGCGACCGCTCGGAGTTGAAGAGCGACTTGGAGCGGGTCTATTCGCTCTTCCCGAGGCTCTCCGAGCGCAAGCAGCAGCGTGCAGGGACGCTCTCAGGCGGCGAGCAGCAGATGGTCGCGATCGGGCGCGCGCTGATGGCGCATCCCATGCTGCTCCTGCTGGACGAGCCCTCGATGGGGCTCGCGCCCATCTTCGTCGAGCGCGTGTTCGAGACGATCGTGGAGATCAACCAGCAGGGCACGACGATCCTGCTCGTCGAGCAGAACGCGATGATGGCCCTCGAGGTGGCCAGCCGCGGCTACGTGCTCGAGACCGGAACCGTCGCCCTCGCCGACGACGCGAAGGCGCTACGTAGCAACGAGCAGGTCAGAAAGACGTATCTTGGGGAAACCGATTGAACGAAAGGAGCTCGTCGTGTCCCGTTCGAAGCTGATTGCGCTGGCAGGCGCCCTCATCGTCCTCGTAGCCCTCGTCGCCGCGGGATGCGGCGGTAGCAGCAAGAAGAGCGCTGGAACGACAACTGCGACCAGCGGTACCGCGGCGAACAGCAAGATCGCGGCTGCGGTTCCGGCGAAGATCAAGTCCAAGGGCACGTTGACCGTCGCCGCGGACGCCACGTACGCACCGAACGAGTTCATAGGCTCCGACGGACACACCGTTGAAGGCATGAGTCCCGACCTCGCACATGCGCTTGCGGCGGTGATGGGACTCAAGGTCAAGGTCGTGAACGCGAGCTTCGACACAATCATCCCGGGGCTGCAGTCCGGGAAGTACGACCTTGGGATCTCGTCGTTCACCGACACCAAGGAACGCGAGAAGGTCGTCGACTTCGTTACCTACTTCTCGGCGGGCACGTCCTTCTACGTCAAGGCGCAGGGAGGCCCGGCGATCAACTCGCTCGCCGACCTCTGCGGGCATAAGGTCGCGGTCGAGCGGGGGACGACTCAGGCGGACGATGCCACGGCGCAGAGCGCGAAGTGCAAGAAGGCCGGCAAACCGGCCGTGAGCGTCCTCGTGTTCCCGGATCAGAACGCGGCGAACCTCGCCCTCTCGAGCGGTCGGGGACAGGTGGGAATGGCCGACTCGCCCGTCGCGGCCTACATCGTCAAGAAGTCGAGCGGGCAGTTCAAGCTGTCCGGCAAGCCATATGGGACGGCGCCGTACGGGATCGCGATTCCCAAGGGCAACGGAATGGCCCAGCCGATTCTGGATGCACTGAAGGAACTGATCTCCAACGGCACGTACATGTCGATCCTGACGAAGCGCGGCATTCAGGCGGGCGCAATTACCGACCCAACGATCAACGGAGCGACCAGCTAGTCACAGACAGCGCAATGAGTTAGCCTCAGCGGTCCCGTGGAGTCTGCTACGGCGACCCCTGATACCACGCCGCCGTCGCCGATCCGGCCGGACGAGATCACGGCAATCCCGGTCCGTCACCCGGGCCGCTGGGTGGCGGCGGCGTTCATCCTCCTCTTCGCGGCCGTACTCGGACATTCGCTCTGGACAAACGAGCGTTTCCACTGGGAGATCGTCCGGCACTACTTCTTTTCGAGCCGGGTTCTCCACGGCCTTGTCGTGACCCTCGAGCTGACCGCCATCTCGATGGCGATCGGCATCGTGCTGGGGATCATCCTCGCGGTGATGCGGCTTTCGCCGAATCCCCTGGTGTCAACCGCGAGCTGGATCTACATCTGGTTGTTCCGCGGCACGCCGGTCCTGGTCCAGATCCTCCTCTGGTACAACGTCGCCGCGCTGTATCCGCGACTCTCGCTCGGCGTTCCATTCGGGCCGCAGTTCATACACCTCAATGCAGCCACGTACATCACTCCGTTCGTCGCCGGGATGCTCGCCCTCGGCTTGAACGAGGGCGCGTACATGGCCGAGATCGTACGGGCGGGAATAATCTCGGTCGAGGAGGGCCAAACGGAGGCGGCCCAGAGCTTGGGTATGACCCGCCTACAAACGATGCGGCGAATCGTGTTGCCGCAGGCGATGCGCGTGATCGTCCCGCCTACCGGCAACGAGACGATCTCGATGCTGAAGACGACTTCGCTCGTCAGCGTCATCGCAACGACCGACCTGCTCTACTCAGTACAGTTGATCTACTCGGTGAACTATCGGACGATCCCGCTCCTTCTCGTGGCGAGCATCTGGTACGTGATCGTCACAACCGTGCTCTCCATCGGACAGTTCTATCTCGAGCGCCACTTCGGCCGCGGCGTGTCTCGCGACCTTCCGGCAACACCGCTCCAGCGTCTTCGCCGCAATCTTTTGTCGTTTCGGCGTGGGCCCGTCGAGGTACCGGGAGCTTCAGGGGAGGGCAGATGAGCGGGCCGATGGTGAAGGCCGAGGGGGTCCACAAGCGCTTCGGCCGCCTCGAGGTCCTGACCGGGGTCTCGATGGAGGTGCAGCCGGGCCAGGTGGTGTGCATGCTCGGCCCATCCGGCTCGGGAAAGTCGACGTTCCTGCGCTGCATCAACCACCTCGAAAAGATCGACGGCGGCCGGCTCTCGGTCGACGGCGAGTTGGTCGGCTATCGGCAGGACGGTGACAAGATCTACGAGCTACGCGACGCGGAGGTGTGCCGCGAGCGCTCGGAGATCGGGATGGTCTTTCAGCGGTTCAACCTCTTCGGGCATATGACGGCGATGGAGAACGTCATCGAAGCGCCGATTCGCGTGAAGAAGGTGAAGAAGAACGAGGCCGCCCGGCGAGCGAAGGAGCTCCTCGAGCGTGTCGGTCTCGCCGACAAGCTCGACAGCTATCCAGCGCAGCTGTCCGGCGGCCAGCAGCAGCGCGTCGCCATCGCCCGCGCTCTCGCGATGGAGCCGAAGCTGATGTTGTTCGACGAGCCGACGTCCGCCCTCGATCCCGAGCTCGTGGGGGACGTGCTCGACGTCATGAGGCAGCTGGCCAAGGACGGCATGACGATGATCGTCGTCACTCACGAGATGGGGTTTGCCCGGGAAGCTGCCGACCGCCTGGTGATGATGTGCGACGGCGCCATCATCGAGGAGGGCAGTCCCGAGCACTTCTTCACGAGCCCCGAGCACGAGCGGACGAAGCAGTTCCTCTCGAAGATCCTCTAACTCGAGCCGGAGCCGACGCGCAGCGGGAAGTACGGCGGCGAGAGCAGGAAGCCGACGCGCGGCGGGCGTTCGGTCCAGCCGCGCGCCATCGTCAGCGCCGGGCCGACCCCGTGGGTAGGGACGAAGCCGAGCTGCCTGGCGGCGCCATGATCGCGGGCCCCGGCGATGATCACGTGCCCCAGCCGGCCGAGTGCGGGGCGGCAGCCGTCCCAGTCCACGAACGGCAGCAGCGGATGGCAAGAGCGTCCGGCGCGGTAGGCCTCGAGCGCACGGGGATCGGCAGCGGCGGCACGCTCGGCTTCGGCGAGCGCGGCGTTGTCGGGGCCCGTGGCCCGCGTCGCCGCGAAGAAGGCGCGGTAGGGCTGCTGCGTCGGATGCGTGAAGTGACGCTGGAAGCGGTTGAACAAGATCGCGGTGCCACCTTCAGCGAGCGGAAACGAGTCGCGCCAGAGGCGTAACGCCAGTCCGAGCCCGAGGTACGCGCCGAGGAGTGGGTTCGGGCGTTCGCGCGGAAGGTACGGAGTCGTCCGCGGCACGCCGATGCAGATGGCGTCGAGCTCGCGGTCGAGCGTGATGCCCCGAAGCTCGACGCCGCGCAGCAGCGCTTCGGTATGGGCGACGGACGGGGGTCCCGCGAACGCCGCGGCGACGGTGCGCTCCAGGGGAACCGAGCGCAAGACGTAGGCGCGCAGCGCCTCGGGCAGCGTTCGGAAGAGATGACGGAACGGCGAGCGCACGACGCGTTCGAGCGCCTGGGCCTCGTACGGATAACCGCCGAGGGTGCCGCCGAAACGAGGATGGTTGAGAACGAGCGACGCGCCGATGACCGGAACGCGGCGCGCAAGCGCACGCTCGAGCTCGAGCCCGAGCTGCCACCCCTGCGATGCCGACGTCTCGAGCAAGGAATAGGCACCGGCGGCGCGCAGCACCTCTGTCCCTGCAGCCCCGACGAACGCAGCCGGTCCTCCGTGCAGCACGGTCTCGGCCGCGGTGACAACCACGACGACGTCGGTGCTCACGAGCGCCGGGTGGACGCGTAGCGGGATCGAGCCGACCGTGCCGAGCTCGACGAGGTCTTCGCGCTCGGCGTCGTGCACCTCGACGTGACCGTGGAAGCGCCGCGCGAACTCCGGCGAGACCAGCGTCTCGAGTTGCTCGTTCCCCGCGCGGCGCGAGAGCCCACCCGCAACGAGGAGGGTCTGGTATCCGGTCGGAATTCCCAACCGCTCCAGCTCTGCGACGGCCGCGGCGATCGCAGCCTGGCGGGGGTCGCGCTCGGACCCCGGCAGCGGCAGGTGCGGCGGCTCGACCACGATCGTCGCGCGCGAACCACGCGACACGAGCGCCTCGAGCGGCTCCCCGGCGAGCGGGAAGCGCAGCGCGTCGCGGACGGCCGCGCCGACGTCCGCGACGGAGTCCGCAGGCGGAGGCGGTTGCAGAACCACGGCGTCGTCATCAGCCGTCACGACAACGATCTGCGACCCGGCGAGCAGCGGGATCCGCGTCACGGCGCGCTCCGACACAGATCAGCCTCGGAAAATGGGTGAATCTCGAGCACTCCCATCGGCGCCGGACGATAGCGTTGGTCCCCGATGCCGAAGACCCTGACAGGCGCCGAGCTCCAGTTGGACGACGCTCCCGTTCGCGACGCGGAGCTCTTCCTCGTGGACGGCAACAACCTCGCCTACCGGGCCTTCTTCGCGCTGCCGGAGGAACTCGCAACCACCGAGGGCTTCCCCACGAATGCGCTCCTCGGGTTCACGAACATGCTATTCAAGCTCCTGTCGGACTACAAGCCGAAAGGCGTCGCGGTTGCCTGGGACACCCGTCCGGCCGAGCGGCTCGAAGTGGCCTCCGACTACAAGGCCGACCGGCGACCCACACCGGACCTGCTTTCCGAGCAGTTCCCGTTCTTCCGGCCGATCGTGGAGGCGTTCGGCTACCGCAACCTCGAGTTCGAAGGCTGGGAGGCCGACGACGTCATCGCGACGCTTGCGACGCGCGCCGACGAGGCCGGGATCCGGACGGCGATCGTTTCGACAGATCGGGACGCGTTCCAGCTCGTCTCCGACAACGTCAGCCTGATGATGACGCCGCGCGGCGTCTCCGACGTCCAGGTCTACACGCCCGATCGTGTGGAGGCGCGCTACGGAATCCGGCCCGATCAGATTCCGGATTTCATCGGGTTGAAGGGCGATACGTCGGACAACATTCCGGGGATTCCCGGCATCGGGGACAAGACCGCCGGCCAGCTGATCGCCCAGTACGGCTCGCTCGAAGAAGTGATCGACCACGCCGGCGAGCTGTCGCCCGTGCGACGCAAGAACATCACGGAGCTCGCCGAGCAGGCGCGACAGTCCAAGGAGCTGGCGACGATGCGGCGCGATCTCGAGCTCAACTGTGACCCCGCCGAGCTCGTGCTGCTGCCGCCCGACCGCTCAGAGCTCCGCGAGATGTTCCGACGCTTCGAGTTCCGCAACCTGCTCGGACGCGTCGACATCCTCGACGAAGCGGTGCCGGCGCAGCCGATGCGCGTCGAGGGCACGCAAGTCGCCTGGCGCGAGGGGGAGCTGCCCGAAGTGCGCGGCCGTGCCTCGCTCGCGATCCGCGACGGTCGCTTCGCGCTCGCGCAGGACGACGGCGTCATCGTCGGCGGCTGGGAGCCGGTCCTCGAACGCCGGCTCGACGAGGCTGAGCTCGTTGCGCACGACTTCAAGGCGTTGCCGCGGCTGACGATGGAGCCGGCCGACGACACGATGCTGCTCGCTTATCTGATCGAGCCGGGGCGGGCGGGATACGAGCTCGACGACCTTGCGCAGGAGTACGGCGTCGAGCCCATTCCTTCCCCCGCGGTGGACGACGAGACCGCTGCGCTCGTGCGCCACGCGGAGATCCCCCGTCGTCTCGCGGCGACGATGCTGGAGCGCGTCCGCGAACGAGGGGCGGAGGATCTCTACCGCAACATCGAGCTCCCGTTGACCGCAGTGCTCGCAGCGATGGAAGACGCGGGCGTCAAGATCGACACGTACCGCATGGGTGAGATCACCGCCAGGCTCGCCGACCGGGTCGAGGAGCTCGAGGCGAAGGCGTACGAGCTCGCGGGCGAGGAGTTCATGCTCGGCTCGACACAGCAGGTCGCGCGCATCCTGTTCGAGAAGCTGCAGCTGACGCCGGGCCGCAAGGGCAAGACCGGCTACTCGACGGACACGCGCGTGCTCCGCTCGATTCGCGCCGAGCACGAGATCGTGCCGGTGATCGAGGAGTGGCGCGAGTACTCGAAGCTGCTCAACACGTACCTCGGGCCGCTGCCGTCCCTGCTCTCCGAGACAGACGCCCGCTTG
>DAINSN010000026.1:5437-17776 GCA_036741295.1 Gaiellaceae bacterium | reverse complement strand
TGCCGGCGATGCGGGCGAACTCGGCGATCCGGTCGCGCTGCGGGCCCGGCGGCAACTTCTGCAGCAGCTTCTCCATGCGCGCCAGGCCGAGGACGTCGTAGGTGCGGCCGCCGAACTCCGCGCGCCCTCCGGTAAGGATGAGCTGCACGTACCTCAAGTCGGTCTGGACGTACGCAGTCTGCAACTGGCGATTGAGCCCGTAGACGAGCGCCTGCACCTGCTGGGTCACCCGCGACGAGATCCCGCCGCGCGTGACCTGGTAGACGAGGCTCGGCGAGTGCAGGCCGCTCTTCAGGTCGGCAAGGAAGCCGGGAGGAACCGTCAACGTCGCAACAATCCGTCCGGTCGCGAGCGCACGCCGCGCTGCCACCGGATCCATCCGCACGAGATGGACGTTCTTGCCGACCTCGTCGATCGCGTCCTGAATCCGAAACCGATGACCCCCGACCGAGACGACCTGCGGCAGGTGATCCTCGTCGACGAGCGCGACGCGCGGCTTCGAGCTCCCGTAACCGGCGACGAGACCGACGAGCCCTGCGACCAACAACGGGTAGGCAATCAAGACGCCGAGCAGAAGCGGAGAGCGCACGAGCACGCGCAGGTCTTTCCGCAGGACGAGGGCCGAGCGCTTCACGTGAAGATCTCTTCCGCATGGAGCTCGCGGTAAGCCGCGGTCGGCCCGACGAACGTCAGCCGTCCTCGCTGCAGGACCGCGACCCGATCGGCGTAGAGGTCGAGCTCTTCGAGGTTCTGCGTCGCGAAGACAACCGAGCCGCCTTCGTCGCGCAATGCCGTCACCGTTTCCCAGAGCCGGCGGCGCTGCCCGGGATCGAGCGCGGCGGTCGGTTCGTCGAGCAGCAGCACACGTGGACTGCCGAGCAGCGCGAGGGCGACGTTCAGGCGCTGGCGATTCCCGACGGAGAGTGTGTGTGCAGGCCGGTCGGGAGGGATCTCGAACCGGACGAGGAGCTGCTCTGCCGCCGCTGCATGATTTGACTCGCCTTCGAGTCGCGCGAACAACTCGAGGTTCTCCCGCGCCGTCAGGCGGTCGTAGAACGCCGTGCGCTGCGGCACCCAGCCGACCTGCACCTCGTCGACCCGCTCGATCGTTCCGGCGCTCGGCTCGAGTGCACCGGCGAGCAGCGCCAGCAAGGTTGACTTCCCCGCGCCGTTCGGGCCGATCAGCGCGAGCGCTTCGCCGGCATTGACGTCCACGTCAGTGGGCTCGAGTGCGACCTGCGTGCCGAAACGGCGCGCGACCGCTCGCGCGCGCAGTACCGCCTCGCTCAACGACTCGCCGCAGCCGGAGGAGGCTTCGCTTCTTCCAACCCGACGTCGACCGGAAGCGCGTCAGTCTCGTCCCATGGCTCCAGCTCGACGCGCTCGCCGAAGAACTCCCACATCGCGCGCCCGGCCGCAAGCAGCGGCAACGCGATCAGCGCGCCCGGCAATCCGTAGATCTCGCCGCCGGCGAGCAGTCCGAAGATGACGAGCAACGGATGCAGCCGCAGCGCGCTCCCCATCACGTTCGGGACGACGATGTGACCTTCCACCTGATGGATCGCAAGGAACAGCAAAATGACCCAGATCGCCGAGACGGGATGGACGACCAGCGCGTACAGGAGCGGCGGGATCGAGCCGAGCCACGGTCCCAGATACGGAATGAGCTCGGTGATCGCCACCCACGCGCCGAAGAGCAGCGCGTACTTCTGGCCGTGCGGGAGCCACCCGAGCACACCGAACAGCCATAAGCCCACGCCGGCGCTCGTGCCGATGATCAGCGACACGAGTGACTGGCCTTTGACGTAGCTCGTCAACGACTGCTCCATGCGTAACACCAACGGGACCGAGCCGGGCTCGGCTGGGAACCGCCTGTTGAGCCGACGCTCCAATTTTGGAAAGTCGAGCAGCATGTAGATCGACACGACGAAGACCACGATCACGCTGAAGAGCAGCTTCCCGATCGAGATCGCCGCGCCCTCCAGGAAGTTGACCAACCTATTCGTGTACTTGCCGATGTCGTGCTTGCGGATGTCGCGCACGAGCCGGTGGCCGCGATTCTCGATCTTGATGCCGCCCAGGCGATGTGTGTCGAGCCAGTGCTGCAAACGGTTCACGTCGCGATCGGCGTCGACGACGCCGGTACGTCCGTTCACGTTCGTAAAGTAGGAATCGACCCGTTTTGCGGCCGTCTTCGTCTCACTGACGACCACGGTCCCGAGAGCCCCGATGGCGGCGATCAACGCAACCGCGAAGACGAGGTACACGAACGCGACTGCGAAGCCGCGAGGGATTCGGATCCTCTGCACCAGCCGCACGACGGGGCTCAGCAGCAGCGCGATCAGCAGCGCTACGAGGAAGAGAAAGACGACGTGACGGACCGCACCCGCCACCACCCAAAGGAACAGCAGCAGCACCGGGAACCCGGCCAGTTGGATCCAGCGCGGGATCTCGACCTTGGCCCTGGCGGGCATGCGGGTGATCGTACAGCGGAGGTCATACGGCTCCCCACCTCGCGACCGCCGGATTGGGACTGGGACTGGGGTGAGGACGGCAACCTCGCCCTCGACCGTCACGAGGTGTGGGCAGAAATGCCGGTGGATCCGAGGGTTCCGGTGTCACAAAGTCGGCCCGCTCATCGGTTGAAGGAGGTGTCAGGGTCCGTTACGGTGCCGCGAGTGCCGGCCCCCTCCCGCCGAGTCCCCGCGGCGCGCCAGCGTCCCGGGCGTCAGCCTGTGCCCCACCGGGCACGGCGTCTCATCGTCCTCACGGTCGTCTGCGGCGTCCTCCTGGGGACGCTGCTGATCACCGCGTTTGGACAGGGAGCAACGCGCGAGCCGTCCCAGGCGCTGCCCGGCCCGGCCGGCCGGCTGTTGCCCGTGAGCCCTCCGACGCCGCTCACGGTGGCACTGCACAGCGGGCTGCGCATCCAGTTGCCGGTCGCACAGAGCCGCGTCACCGCGATCGGCTACCACTCCTCCGGCGACGGAGCGCTGCCACTGAGCCCGCTCGGTCGTCAAGGAAACGAAGGCGCGCTCTCGCGACTCGCGCACAAGATCTTCGGCGGTGGCGGCGCGGGCTTCGTCTACTACCAGTTGAGCGGCGGCGAGACCGCGGTGCTGGACGTCGGCGCCCTACCGGGCACGGACGTCTACGCGCCGGTGGACGGCACGATCGTCGGGATCTCGGACTACATCCTGAACGGCCGCTCCTACGGCTCGCGCATCGACATCCAACCGTCGGCCGCACCGTCGCTCGTGGTCTCGCTCACCCACCTGAGCCCTGACCCGGCTCTCACCGTCGGTTCGATGATCGCTGCGTCGAGCACGAAGGTCGGCCGCGTGCTCGATCTGTCCGGAGTCGAGAAGCAGGCGCTCTCGAAGTACACGCAGGACGCCGGCAACCACGTGGCCATCGAGCTCCGCGCCGCCGCGACCCTGCTGCCCTGAAGATCCTGTTCATTGCCGATGCGGTCGGTGTGCCCGGGCGGCGGGCCATCGAGGGACGCCTGCCGTCGCTCCGCAACGAGCTGCGTGCGGACCTCTGCATCCTCAACGGCGAGAACCTCGCGGACGGTGTGGGGATCACGCCGAAGCTCGCGGACAAGATGCTCGGAGCCGGTGTCGATGCGATCACGCTCGGGAATCACGTCTGGCGCCGTGGCGAGATCGTGCCGTACCTGAAAGAGAGCGACCGCCTGATCAGACCGGCGAACCTGTCGAAGCGCGCCCCCGGAAAAGGGCTCACGTTCGTCACGGCCGCCGACGGAACGGAGGTCGCGGTCATCAACCTGCTCGGGTCGCTCTTCCTCGGGCCGCCCGTCGGTCCCTTCGAGGTGATCGACGAGCTCGTGGACGAGGCGAGCAAGCGCACGCCGGTGATCGTCGTCGACATGCACGCCGAAGCAACCAGCGAGAAGGTGGCTCTGGCGAAGTGGCTCGACGGCAAGGTGACCGCGGTCTTCGGAACGCACACGCACATCCAGACGAACGACGCACGCGTTCAGCCCGGTGGCACGGCGGCCATCACCGACGCGGGGATGACAGGACCGCACGATTCGGTGATCGGCGTCCAGGCCGAGCTCGCGATCAAGGCGATGCGCACCGGCATGCCCATTCGCTTCGAGACGGCGTCGGGCGACGTCCGGATCGAAGGCGTCATCGTCGAGTGCGGCGCGGACGGGCGCGCGACGAGCTGCGAGGCCGTGCGCGTACCGGTGTAATGAGCACTAGCGAGCGGCGGCCGCACGGCCCAACGTGACCACGAGCATCGCAACGAGAGCGACCAGCGTCAGGTCGCGCGCGAGCAACACCCATGAAAGCCCGGCTTCGAAGTTGAGCGAGAGCCTGAAGTAGCGAAACGGGAACCAGATCTGCGTCAGGACGAGCGCGACGCCGAGTAACGCGCTCGCTCCGAGCCCGCGGCGGCCACGCACGAGCGGCACGATCGGAATCAGCCAGATCATGAACTGCGGCGACAGGACCTTCCCGAAGGCGATGAACGCACAGAGCGCGGCCGCGGTCGAGCGAACGAGAGCTTCGGCGTCGCCCCGCCCGCGTGCGAACGCGGCCCAGATCCAGATCAGCACACCCGCCTGCAACACCGTCGAGAGGAGCGCGAGCCAATCGGCGGCGCTACCGGCCAGATTCTGGGAGCCGTGGCTCGTCTCGCCCGTCACGCCGACCCCGAAGACGTGATGGCCGACGAGAAGCAGCGCCGATCCGAGGCTCTCCACCTGCAGCGGCCGGGTCAACTGCACGCTGAGGCTTTGCCAGACGCCGCCAGGGGACAGGATCACGAACGGGGCAAAAACTGCCGCGACGACGCCCAGCCCGAGCGCCAGACAGGTGAGCGCCTCGCGCCGGCCAGCGCGCTTCCACACAAACGCAACGCCGAGCGGCACGAACACGGCCGGATAGAGCTTCGCGGCGACGCCAAGCCCGAGTAACGCATGGCCGAGGCGCAGCCGCCCCGACACGAGCGCGGCAAGGGCCGCGGCGACAAGCGCAGCCGGCCAGAGGTCGAAGCGGCTGAGAATGACCGAGCCCAGCAAAAGTGGGGCGATCGCTGCGAGACAGAGCGCAGCCCAGACGTTCACCGTGCTGCGCCGGAGTGTGCGCAGGATCACCGCCATCGCGGCGAGGGCGGCGGCGCCGCACAACCACATCAGTGTCTCGAACGAGCGGCGGAAGCCGGTCGAGACTTCCTGATTCCGGCCGGGCTCGGCAAGCCCGGGGAGGGCGAAGACGGGCAGCGCGCCGGGCGGGTATTCGACCGCGAAGTCGCGGTACGGCACCTTTCCGTCCGCAATCGCATTGCCGTAGCGCTGGTAGACGGGTGTGTCGATCAGTTGCTTGTGCGTGTAGAAGCCGACGTGCAGCAGCGTCCACGAGACGACGAAGAGCGCGATCGCCGCGAACGCCGCGGCGACCACGGAGCGCTCAGACGCCGGCTTCGGACTGCTCAGGGCCATTCGAGAGCAGAGCAAACACGACGAAGGGGAAGAACCACGGGATGTAGAGGTAGAACCAGTGCGTCAGCACGACCTCGAAGCCGATCAGGAGCGCGCCGGTCAACGCGGCCAACTGCAGCGGTGTCTTCGTGCGCGGCACGAACGCCGCCGCCACCGCCCCGAGCACGAGCAGTCCCTCGAGCACCCGCTGCACGACGTGGAGATCCGGAATTCCGCGCGCGTGGTATTGCGCCCAATCCCAGAGCGAGAACGGCGACTGACGAGTGATCTGCGTCTTCAGCGTGCGCTCGTAGAACGTCTGCGCCGCCTGGATCGGGTGACCGTCGAGCAGCAGAACAGAGAATGCGATGAGGGTGGCGACCAGGAATCCCGCGGCGAAGACAAGCGCGGGACGAGGCCGCCGGACCGGGCCGGGATAGGTCAGCCAGAGCGGCGCGACGATGAGTGTCGCGAACTTCGTCCAGCCCGAGAGAGCGACGGAGGACCCACGCGCCCAGGGGGAGCTCGCCAGCCAGAAGCCGAAGATGAGAAAGACCGGCACGATCGCATCGTTCGTGTTGGACATTGAGACGTATTGGGTAAACGGGAACGCCGCCCACGCGAATGCGAGCGCGGCGCCCAGCCAACGGCCGCCGTAGCGTAAGCCGACGAGCCCGAGCCCCAGCGCGCAGAGCACGTCGAAGATGATCGAAGTGAGGTGGACGGCCGGGAGCTTGTCCCACTTCCCCGACCAGCCCCGGATCCAATAGCCGGGCAGGTACGCCTCGTAGGCAACCGGACCGTAGGTGTCTCCGAGCGGGTTCGCAGACTCGCAGCGCCCGTTGGACTGGATCCGATCGCGGATCTCGCCCTCGGAGTCGGCCGGCCCGCACGCCTTGAGCTCGTCCTCCTTCGGAAAATTGTCGTACGGCATCACGCCGCTCGCGATGCGCTGCGCGCCGATCACTCCCGCGTAGCCGACGTCGATCACGTTCGAGTCCTCGAGGTTGAGACCGGCGCGGAAGCCGATGAGGAACACCGCCGCGGCGAGCAGCACCATCGGCTTCCAGAGCGGGCGCGACGCGCGCACGGGGCGGCCGCGCACGCCGACCCAGACGCAGCGTGCAAGCAGGTAGACGAGCGGCGGATACGCGAGGGGCACGCTCGTCAAGATGTTCCCGTCGTTGAAGTACCAGAGCGAGACCGAGAACGACAACAGTGCGAGCAGGTCGAGATTTCGAAGCGACAGCGGCCGGCGGAAGTCTGCGAGCCCGAGCAAGAAGGCCACGCAGAACGCGAGCCAGACCGGCAAGGTGTTGATCTTCTTGCCTCCGAAGGCTCCGTCGTAGCCCCGGGCCATCTTCCAGGCGACCTGTGGGCCCGTCCACGCTTCGGTGACCCTGGTCGAGCCGTCGTCGACCTTGCCCTGCGCGATCTCTCCGGCGTCGACGTGCTTGTTCTTGCTCCACCAGACATGCACCGTCCAGCAGCCGTTCTGCGCTCCCGCAGAGCACTTCGACGCAGCGGACTCGTAGGTCGCATCGGTGACGCGTCCCTTGCGTGGATAGCGGTCGAGCCAGTCCGCCACCTTGTCGTTGCCGAGGAAGAGCGCGGTCGCCCGATCCTTCGTCAGTCGAGGCTTGGAAGCCGGCGAGGGTGAGGAAACGGCCGAGGCGGTCGGAACGAAAGCCGCTGCCGCTACCACGGCGACGGCCACGGACAGGAGCAGCCTCAGTGCCGTCTCCGGAACGACCAGAGCTTGTTGCCGATGAAGTTCGCCGGCGTGACCAGGACGATCGCGATCGCCTGCGCCACGATCTTCCCAACTCCGACCTCGACCAGCAGGGAGAGGATGGCCAGGTTGCCGACGTAGACCATCACCGACACCGCAAGGAAGCGCAGGCCCTGGTGCGCGAAATGGCCGCGATCCCGGCGAAAGGTCCAGAGCCGGTTCCAGAGGTAGTTGTTGGTCACGGCGACGAGGAACGAGCCGGTCGCCGCCAGGCGGTAGTCGAGATTGGCGCCGTCGAGCAGCGCGACGTAGACGATCAGGTTGACGACGTAGCCGGAGGCTCCCACGGCGCAGAACTTCGCCAGCTCCTCCCAGTTGCTCCGCTGGCGCAGTGCTTGAGTGACGCGGGCGCGCAGCCCCGCGGCGACGGCTGCGTCCCGCTCATCCATGAGGCTGGAGAGACTAGTAGTTAGGCCGCAGACCGGCGTTTGGGAGCGAATCGCAGCGCCGCATCGAAGGGGATGCGCTCGTTCTCCACGATCGCCGCAACCAGCTGACCATCTCCGGCAACGACGACGTCCTGCAGCAGTCCGAGCTTGCGTCCGTGCCACTCGACTGGGCGCCCCCGCAGCCGGCCGAGCGCAAGGGTACGCGCCCGGTAGAAGTCCAGCTCGTGCTGCTCGAGGAGGACGAACGGCGACAGGATTCGGATTTCGTCGCGGCCGACTGTTGCCGTCGGCAGAGGCAGGAACCGGTGCACCTCGTCGCCGCACAGGAGATCGAGCCCGACCGCCCGTCGAGTGTCCGGATCGAGGAGCAGGTCGACGGGGCGCCCGACCTGGATCCCGTGCAGGCGCACAGGCAGGCCCAGCAGCTCGTCTCCCGTTCTGTGCTTCATCCCCGCCGCCATCGTGCCCGGACCGACCGGACGCAAACGCCTCAGAACCCCTCTTCCCCCAGGAGAGGGACGAAACGGCAGGGAACGGAGCGCAGGACGGCCGGGCCCTCGGGGCTGCGGACGATCACCTCGAGGCGCTGCATCCCGCGCCGCCCGACCGGCACCACGAGGCGCCCGCGCGGTTCGAGCTGGTCGTAGAGCGTCCGCGGCAACTCCGGTGCGGCAGCTGCGACCGCGATCGCGTCGAACGGCGCACGCTCGGGCAAGCCGCGCGACCCGTCGCCGACATGGACGCTGACCCGGCCGTACCCTGCGGCCGCGAGGTTCGCGCGGGCACGCTCGGCGAGCTCCGGGATGCGCTCGATCGTGTCCACCTCCTCCGCGAGCTCGGCAAGCACCGCAGCCTGGTAGCCGGAGCCCGTCCCGACATCCAGAACGCGCTCGGGCCCGGTCAGCGAGAGCGCCTCGCAGATCCGGGCGACCATGTACGGCTGGGAGATCGTCTGGCCGGCGCCGATCGGCAGCGCCGCATCGTCATACGCGCGGTCGCGGAGCTTTTCCGGCACGAAGAGCTCACGCGGGACTCGTTCCATCGCGGCGAGCACCCGCTCGTCGACGACGTCTCTGCCGCGCAGCTGCGCGTCGACCATCCAGGTCCTGGCCTCGGTGGCGGGATCAGGCGGCACGCGTCAGCGTACGCGCGTACGCGGGAGGCGCCACGCCGAAATGCTGGAGCACGGCGGGCGCGACCTCTACGATCGACTGCGGTTGCGCATCGATCCCGATCGTCAGCATCGGGACCTCCGAGTCGCCGCGCCGCAACGAGCCGTGACTGCCTCCACCCGAGTGATGGCGGCCGGCCAGGTCGGCGAACTCGAACCCGGGTGCGGCGGAGACGATCACATCGCCGGCGTTCGGGTTGTTGAGCGCAGCCCAGGCGCGTTCCAGGCCGCCCGGATACCCGAGCAGCCCTTCGTCCCCGCTCGTAGTCCATGCTCCGGCGTGGGGCGCGAAGCGCAGCTCCTCGCGTTCGCGCCGGGCGATCGCGTCCACTCCTTCGCGAAACAGCACGGTCTCCGCAGACTCTTCCTGGTCGAGCCGCTCCGCGAGCGACCGCGCGCCGGGTGCGCCCTCACCAAGCCGGTAGACCATCCCCGCCCGGTTCGACGCGGTGACGAGCACGTCGTCGAGGTCGCCGAACGACGCCTCCAGCCGAACGTGCCGGTCGACGTGCGTCTGGCCGTGGTCGGAGCAGAGCACGACCGCGTAGCGCTCGAGGAACTCATCGGGCCCGCCCGCAGCGTCGAGGAGCGCGCCGATCGCCGCATCGCTACGCGTCAGGGCTTCAAAAGCCTCGTCGGGACCGTGTGCGTGAGAGGCGAAGTCGTAGTCCGGGAGGTAGTAGACGAGGAAGTCGAAGCCGTCACGAGTGACGAGCCAACGTCCGACTGCAGCCGCGTAGCCGTCGATCGAGCCGTGCGAACGTCCGAAGACCGCAAGCGGCGCGCCGGTCGGATCCGACTCGAACAGGTTGTAGAAGAAGAAGCGCTTCGGCCCGTAGGCCGGAATCGTCAGGCCCGGGAGGGTCGGCAGGTGAGGCGTGCGCCCGCGATAGCAGGTGATGTTGATCGCAGCCGCGGTCAACCCCGCATCCTCGAGCGATTCATAGAGAGTTACCGCCTCCTTCCCAAGATGAAGCCGGTTCATGTTGATGATCGTGTCGAGGATGGAGCGCCCCATTCCCGCCGCCCGCACGGCGCCGAACGACGAGCCGTACTCGACGAGTCGTTCGCGCTCGCGGTCGTACCAGACCAGATGCGGGATGCGATGAACGTCCGGGTGCGCGCCCGTCGCAATCGACGAGAGGCACACCGGCGTCAGCGAAGGAAACGTCGAGATCGCGCGCGTGTAAGTCCCCTGTTCCGCGAGAAACGAAAGCGCAGGTACGCGACCGTCGCCGACCGCCGCCTCGAACATCGCCGGCGTCAGTCCATCGATGACGATGAGGATGAGTTTTCTAGTCCTTGGCAAGCGAACGCAACCCGGCGTAGCGCTCGCCGGCGCGGCCGCGCAGGCGCGCCGCGAGGGCGGGAACGAGAGTCGCCTCCAAATAGCCCGCGACCGGAATCCAGGCGACGGCCGCGAGCACGACTGCGGCGAGGGCGATGAAGACGGCAGTGCCGAACCGGGAGCCTCCACGGCGAATGGTCCCCGACACCAGTTGCGCCGCGCCGATGGAACCGAGCGCACCGCCCACGCCGCCGCCGACCGCCTCGTCCCACTGGCCGAGGGCGAAGCCGACCGCTACGCCGGCACCTGCAGCGAGGAGGAGAGCCGCCGTCAGCGCGGCTCGCGTTCCGGCCAGGAATCCCGCCAGCAGCACACCCACAGCGACGCCGAGCCCTGCGCAGACACCGATCCAGTACCAGCTTCCCATCGGAAACCGAGTGTAGTTTGCGCGGCCCGTTTGCAGGGAAAAGAAGAGAGCCGCTCCCCCGCGGATTCAACCTAGGAGGACAAACCGAGTGAGAGACGATGCCAAGCCCTTGCTTGTCTTCTTCTGGTCCGAACGTTCGGGCCCGGCACGACGCATGGAGAGCCTGCTCGCCCATCTTGCGCGGAAGGAGCGCACCCGGCTCCGCGTGATGCGCGTCGATATCGATGAGCAGCCGGAACTGGCCGAGCGTTTCAAAGTGGAGGCGGTGCCGGCGCTCGTCCTCGTGAAAGGCAAGCGCGTCGTCGACCGGATCGACGGACGCGCGAGCGCTCCGAAGATCGAGGACATGCTCGCGCCTCATCTCGCTGCCGCAGCCGCAGCGGCAGCCGCGTAGCCGCAAACCGGTTCCCACCTGTCTCCGTAGGTCCCGTGACGCCCGGGTGCCACTGCCCCGGTGCCCGGGCGCCCTCGTACGGGGCAGGCAACGAGGCCGAGGTGCCTGCAGTGTCGTCGACCGGCACGGCCGACTTCACAGCCGACGTCAGCAAGGACGGCAGCTCGATTTCCTGGCAGCTCAGCTACAGCGGGCTCGAAGGCGCCGTCCAGCAGTCACACATTCACTTCGGGCAGCGCAGCGTGAGCGGCGGGATCTCCGTGTTCCTCTGCACGAATCTTGGGAACGGACCGGCCGGGACGCAGACCTGCCCGCAGTCCGGAACGATCAGCGGCACCATCACCGCCGCCGACGTGTCACCGGCGATTCCCGCGGCCTCATTGCTGCTCGAGCCTGCGGATGACGGCGAGACCGAACTCGGCCGCGCGCGCGCCATCGACGACGCGGTGGTCGAACGTGATGGACACGTACCCGATTTGCGCGGCGACGATCTCCCCGTCACGCACGACCGGCCTCGGCCCGATGCGACCGATGCTGAGAATGGCGACCTCGGGGTGATTGACGATCGGTGTCTGCATGAGGCCGGCGAGCTTGCCCGCACTCGTCACGGTGAACGTCGAGCCGCGTAGCTCTTCCGGCTTGAGCGTTCCCTCGCGCGCGCCCTCGGCCAGGCGCGCGACATCCGCACCCAGATCTTCCAGCGAGCGCGTGGCGCAGTCCCGGACGACCGGGACGACGAGGCCGTCATCGGTCTGCACGGCGACCCCGAGGTCGTAGCGGTCCAGGAAGACAATCTCGTCTCGTTCCAGGCGCGCGTTCAGCTCCGGGAATTCCTTCAGCGTCTCGGCGCAGGCCTTCAGCACGGTCGGAACCAGCTGCTTCAGATCCAGGCCGGAGAAGTCGCACTCCTCCACCCACGTGACGGCGGGCACCTCGCGGTGCGCGCGCGCCATGTGCTCGGCGATCACGCGCCGCACGCCGCGCAGCGGCTCGCGCCTGCCCTCGCTCGGGCCGGTCGCCGCGCGCACGTCCTCCTCGGTGATGCGTCCCTGCGGGCCGGTGCCGGTGAGCGAGTCGAGGTCGACGCCGAGCTCCTGCGCGATCTTGCGCACGAGCGGCGTGACTCTTGCTTTCGCTGCGCGCTCGGGCGGCGCCGCGGCCTTCGTTGCAGGTGGCCGTTCCCTTTCGGGCTCGCCGCCGATGACGACGAGCACGGTCCCGACCGGGACGACCTTTCCTTCCTCGACGAGGATGCTGGTCACGGTCCCCGCGGCGGGCGACGGGATCTCGACAGTCGTCTTGTCGGTCTGGATCTCGACGAGCGGGTCGTCCTCGGCGATCTCCTGCCCCTCGGAGACGAGCCAACGTGAAATCTCGCCTTCCGTCAATCCTTCGCCAAGGTCCGGGAGCTTGAACTCGTAGGCCA
>DAINSN010000026.1:0-5337 GCA_036741295.1 Gaiellaceae bacterium | reverse complement strand
TTCTGATCGCGTCGTGGCGCAGGACGGCGTGCACACCTCTGACGCCGTTGACGAGTTGCGTAACGCGCAGGTCGACGACGACGCTCGCGAGCGCGAGTGCGTCGACACGTTCGATCTCGAGCTCGCGCCGCATCAGCTCGAGCATCGCATCGGTGGCCGCAGCGGCCGCTTCGTCGAGGTCCTCGTCGAAGCCGAACGTCAGCCACGCGTCTGGCGTCCAGGCGATCGGCGTCTTCAGCTCGGGGCGGTCTTCGACCGAAAGTGTGAGCTCGAGCCGGTCGAGCGGACATTCGATCGCAGTCTGCGAGACCTCGCCGTCTCCCTGGCGCGCGTGTCCGTCTCCGGCCGAGAAGAGTGCGCCGTCGACCGGGATCGGCAGGAACAGGGTCGTGCCCGCCACGAGCTCCGTGCAGTCGATGTTGCCGCCCCAGCGGCGCGGTGGCGCCGTCGGATGCACGCCCGGCTCGGGCGGAGGCATGCCCATCACGCCGGGAAACGGTCGTAGCTCGACCTCGCGTCCCTGCGGATCGCGGCCGACGCCGGCGTCCGCGTCGAGGCTCCAGTTGAGGATGAGCGTCTCTCCGTCGCTCATGCCGAGCCGGTCGTTGAGAGGGGTGGGCCAGCCGCCGGCGTACGTCGCGCCAAAGGCCCCAACACGGACCTCGTCGATGCGGACAGCGAGGGTCTGGCCTGCGCGGGCGCCGCGGACATCGATGGGCCCGACGAGCGCATGTCCGCCGTCGAGCTCCTCGTCGCGAGGCTCGAACTTCTCCCCCGGCGCGCTGTGCCAACCCGAGTCGAGACACGAGAAGGCGACGGCATCGCCGCTGTCGACCGTCAGGATCGGCGCAAGGTCGCGCGAGAAGTGGCCGTGCAGGGTGCGCCGTTCTAGCGGGATCTCGTGCGTCATGTGCGGGGTAGTCCGATCCAGGCGTCGCGCGGCGCAAGCAGGACACGCAGACCGGCGCGCTTGCCGTCTTCGAAGAACTCCCACAGCGTGACGGCCTGCCACTCGTCCGCTTCGAGCTCGCGCGCGTCTTCTGCAGGGACGTAGCCGGCCTGCAGCCGACGGTCTTCGTCCCAGACACCGATCGCGTTCGGATCGTGCTCGTTGTCCGGCTCGGGCACGAGCGCAAGCCGGCGTCCCGGAGCGAATGCATTGTCCTGCAGCGCATCGATCCGGTAGGACACACCGGCGACCTTGATCACGCGGATGCGCGGGTCCTCACCGCGCACGAGCTCGCTGGTCGCAGCATCGCGCAGTCGAAACCCGCGATCCGCGCGTTCGAGCCAGAGCCGCAACCGCTCATTCGTCTGCCTCTCAGCCATGTCTCCTGGACCCTAGTCCCGGCTGGCCTCGCCGGGGACTGTCCCCCACATGGCTCGCCGAGACGCGTCGTTCGGGCTGAAGCCGACATGGCGTTCGTGTCGAAAGTGTGACTTTTCTTCCACAGACAGGTGCGCGGCAGACGCGTTTTCGCAACGATGCACGTCGAAAGGCAGGCGACGGTTGGAGAACTCGTGCCGGAGCTCGTTCGTTCGTCCCTGCCCTAGAACTCCAGCAGGCGACGAGCAGCGGCGACGACACGCTCCGCCGACGGCATGTAGGCGTCCTCGATCTGCCAGTACGGATACGGGACGTCGTAGCCGGTGACACGCAGCACCGGGCCGCGCAGGTCGAGGATCGCCTTCTCGGCCAAGATCGCAGCCAGCTCGGCTGCAAAGCCGCACGTTCGCGGCGCCTCCTGCACGATCACCACCCGGCCGGTCTTCGCCGCCGACGCCAACAACGCATCCTCGTCGAGCGGCTTCAGCGAGCGGATGTCAAGCACCTCGACCGAGACGTCGTCGAGCGCATCGGCGGCGGCCTCGCACACAGCCACCATCGATCCGTACGCCACCAGCGTCACGTCGTCGCCCTCACGTGCCAGCCGTGCCTTGCCGAGCGGGACGACATGCTCGCCTTCCGGCACGTCGCCCTTGATCGTCCGGTAGTGCAGCTTCGGCTCGAAGATGACCACGGGATCCGGATCGCGAATCGCCGCGGCGAGGATCCCCTTCGCATCCGCGGGCGTCGACGGGATCGCGACCTTCACGCCCGGCGTGTGCACGTAGTACGTCTCCGGCGAGTCGTCGTGCAGCTCCGGCGCGCGCACGCCGCCGCCGTAGGGCATGCGCACGACGATCGGGAACTCCATCTTGCCGCCGGTTCGCCAGCGGTAGCGCCCGACGTGGGTGATCAACTGGTCGAGACAGGGATAGGAGAACGCGTCGTACTGCATCTCGCAGACGGGCCGCCACCCGGCCATGCAGAGCCCGACGGCGGTGCCGAGGATCCCCGCCTCTGCGAGAGGAGTGTCGAAGCAGCGATCGGGCCCGAACCGGTCACGCAGGCCCGCAGTCGCGCGGAAGACGCCGCCCGCACGGCCGACGTCCTCGCCCATCACCATCACGGACGGGTCGCGCTCCAGCTCGACGTGCAAGCAGTCATTGATCGCCTCGACGATCGAGCGCTCAGCCAAGCGTGCCTCGCAGCTCGTCGAGGTCGGAACCGAACGACGCAGGCGGGTCGACGAACGCATTCGCGAACAGGAGCGCGACATCCGCCGGCGGCTCGGCCTCCGCGGCCTTGATGCCCTCGCGCATCGCGTTCGTAGCCTCCGCCTGGATCGACGCGGCGAGATCGTCGTGCAGGATGCCCGCCCGCCGCAGATAGCCCTCGAACCGCCCGACACACTCGCGCTTCCTTTCCTCCGCGACCCGCTCGAGATCGATGTACGCGCTGGGATCGTCGGCGGTCGCATGCGGCGCGACGCGGTACGAGACTGCCTCGATCAACGTCGGGCCCTCGCCCTTGCGCGCACGCGCGACAGCCTCACGCGTCGCCTCGTAGCAGGCGAGCACGTCCGTGCCGTCGACACGCACTCCCGGCATCCCGTAGCCGACCGCCTTGTCAGCGAGCGTCTGCGCTCGTGTCTGCGCCTCGACGGGCGTCGAGATCGCCCACCCGTTGTTGTTGCAGAACAGGACGAGCGGTGCGCCGGTGACCGCCGCGAAGTTCGCGCCTTCGTGAAACGCGCCCTCCGACGTCGCCCCGTCGCCGAAGAACACGATTGCCGCGGCACGCTCGCCCTTCAGCTTCTTTCCCCACGCGAGACCCGCCGCGTGCGGAACATGCGTCGCGATCGGAACGCAGATCGACGCAACGCGGTAGTCCTCGGGGTTCCACCAGCCGGTGGGATGACCCCGCCACCACGACAGCACGGTCGCAGGCGGCATACCCCGCAGCAGCCCGATCGCCGACTCGCGGTACGACGGGAAGATCCAGTCCTCGTCCTCGAGCGCGTGGAAGGCGCCGGCCTGCATGGCCTCGTGGTTCCAGAAGATCGCGTAGGTCCCGAGCCGTCCCTGCTTGTGGTAGACGACCGACCGTTCGTCGTACGTGCGCAGCTGCACCATCGAGCGGTACAGCTCGAGCAGTTCCTGTTCGCCGAGCCCTTCGACCTGGCGGTCGCCGGCACCATCCGCGTCGCCGATCACGCGCCTCAGATCGCGCTCGGCCGGAAGAACCTGGGACATCGAGCGGAAGTGTATTTAGACGAGCACCGTGACCGAACCGCGCTCTGCCTCGAAGACCGCCTCGGTCACGTCTCCCAGATCCTCTCCGTCGGCGTGCAGCGGCAAAGGACGGTCGCTGCGCACGGCGATCCGGTCGAGGTCGTGGCCGCGCAGCGCGTTGCGCGCGGGCCGCCCGGTTGCGAGGGCGAGCAGAAGGGGCGGCAGCGTCCTCGGCGTCAGCGAGACGGGAGCCAGAAAGTCCAGCCCCTCCTCGAACGCCGCCTCCGGGCTCGCCTTGATCGCGACCGTCTTCAGAAAGCTGTAAGGGTTGACGTTGGCGACGAGGACGAACGCGGCGCGTCCGTAGCCTTCCACGTCGAGCACCGACTCGAGCCGGCCGCGGCGCTCGAGCAGCAGGCGCGCGAACGCCCCGAGAAAGGCGAGGTCGCCGGGCCGTTCGCCCTCCGGCGAGCGCCCGCGCTCGTCGATCCGACGGACCGCTTCCGCGTCGATACCGATACCCGCCCCGAACCCGAAACGCCGGCCGTTGACACGCCCGGTCGAGATCGTCCGCGTCCTGTCTTCGAGGAGTGCGCCGGCCAGCCGCTCGGCCGCCGCCACGGAGTCGCGCGGCAGCCCCATGGCTCGCGGCAGCACGCTCGTGCCGCCTCCGGGCACGAAGCCGAGCGGCTGATCGCTTCGCTCCACGCCGTTCAGCACCTCGTTGAAGCCGCCGTCGCCGGAGAAGACGATCAACGCATCCGCGTCGCCTGCCTCTCGTGCGAGCTCGACCGCATGTCCAGGACGCTCCGTTCGCACCGTGCGCAGGTAGGCCGAGCCCATCAAAGCGCGCTCGACCGCCGAGATCCCCTCCTCCGTGACTCGGGTGGCGAACGGGTTGACGATGAGGACTGCGCGCTTCATCCTGCCGCGAGCATGCCACGCCTGATCCTCCTGGCAGTCATCGCGTCTCAGGCTGGCGTCGCGTAACCACGCATGCCGTCGAGCAGAAAAGCGAAGAAGCGATCGGCCAGTTCGTCCGTGTCGGCGCCGGGCCGCAGCCACGTGTACGCCCAGTTCGCAGCGGAGAGCGCGAGCAATGTCGCCGTCGCGTCGTCGAGATCCGTGCGCAGACCGCCGAGCTCGCGCCCTTCGCGGAAGAGTGCGCGGAAGCGGTCCTCGTAACGCCGGCGTTCGGCGAGGAACTCGTCGCGACGTTCTCCCTCGAGGTAGCGCCACTCGCGGATGAACACCGTCGCGATCTCGAGCTGCTCGGCGATCACGCGCAGATGCGCGCGGAGCGCGAACCGGATCTTCTCGGTCGCCGGCAGCTCGTCCGGAACGGTGTCGAGGCCTGCGTGGAACGCAGCAGCCCCGTCGCGGGCCACCTCCCAGAGGAGGTCGGCCTTGGAATCGATGTGGGCGTAAAGCGAGCCCTTTTGGACGCCCATCGCCTCGGCGAGGTCGCCGATCGAGGTCCCGTGGTAGCCCTTCTCGGCGAAGAGCCGGGCCGCCTGGCGGGTTAGCTCCGACTTCCGGGTGGACATGCTTCAATAGACCCTAACGATCGTTAGGTAGGGAGGCCATGAGCGACCAGGAGTTCCTCGAGTACATCCAGTCAGGCGGCCAGGTCGAGGCCACCGACGAGCTGCCCGCGGTGTACAGGGCGAAGCTCATCAAGTTCATCGAGATGCACGGCAACTCCGAGCTCATGGGCGTCCTGCCCGAGCGCGAGTGGATCCTCCGGGCGCCGACGCTGCAGCGCAAGCTCGCGCTGAC
>DAINSN010000025.1:0-17832 GCA_036741295.1 Gaiellaceae bacterium | reverse complement strand
GCCTTCATCTCGTGGACGTTCCAGAACGACGGCAACCGGCTCGCCGGCAAGGTCGCGCGTGAGGACATGCCGACGTCGTTCGACTACCTGCTCACGCAGGCCGTCTCGCGCATCTATCTCGACAACGTCCCGCACATCCAGTCGTCTTGGGTCACGCAGGGGATGAAGATCGGCCAGGTCGCGCTCGGGTTCGGTGCGGACGACATGGGCTCGGTGATGATCGAGGAGAACGTCGTCTCAGCCGCGGGGACGACTCATCGCACGTCAACAGAGGAACTCGTTCACCTGATCAAGGCCCTTGGCAAGACGCCGGTCCAGCGCGACACGCTCTACCGGGACGTCAAGGTCTGGAATTGAGTGAGGCCCTCGAGGCCACGGCCCGGCTGTGCGAAGAGGCAGCCGCCGAGCTCGACCTAGCCGCCACTTGCCGTAATCCGGCCGGACTGCAAGTGTTGGGCGGATTGGGTCATCGTCTTTCGAACGGAGGAACGAATGAAGGGGTTTGCGCTTCTCGTCGCCGCCTTGGCAGGCGCCGCGCTCTTGTACGTCACGACCGCTGTCGGCGGCCCGCAGGCGGGCCCGTCACGCGCTGAGTTCAACGCGCTCAAGAAGCAGGTCGCGGTGCTGAAGAAGGACGACGCGACCGTCCAGGGGGTGCTCAACAACTGCTTCACGACCGCCATCCCGTCCGCCAGTTACGACGGCTACGAGTACCGACTGAGCGACGGCTCGACTGTCATCACATCCGCGATGGACATCAGCGCGGCGGGCGACACGCCGACGATGTACCTGCTCGACGTCGGTCCGGCCTGCGCCAGCGTGATCAACGCCGCGTCAAAGCTCCACGGGCTCAAGCTCGTGCGGCCGGCGGCGACACGACGCTAGACGGGTAGTTGGAGGTTCGTCCGGCGTGGCGGAGACGTCACGCCGGACGGGCCGCTGTAACAGTCTCCTTTCATTTGCCGACATCCCGTTCAGCTAACCTCGGCCGGGGTCGTGGTCCGTAGAGCCGTCATCTACGCCCTCTTTGCAGGGCTTTTTGTCGCACCGGACGCCTTCGCGGCGGTGCCGATTCGTGGCCAGACGCTCGTTCCTGGGGTGATCTATTCGCGGCAGGTCGAGTTCACAGGGCACGGGCCCGTCGTGATCCACGTGATCTCCGCGCCGAAGCCGACCGGGCTGTACGCACTGAAGCCGGTACTGTCGAACAACGCGATCCTCGGTCGCGAGCGCGTGACTTCGATGCAGAAGCGTGTCTCCGCAGAAGCGACCGTCGCAAGCGTCAACGGCGACCTCTTCAGCTGGACCGACGGACACCCGACGGGCGGTCTGATCCGCGACGGGATCCTCGACAGCGGTCCAGTCGACTTCCGTTCGACGGTCGGGATCGACACGGACGGTGTCCTCCACGTCGAGCGTGTGCGCCTTGCCGGCACGTGGCAGGGATCGGGCCAGCGGCGGATCCTCGGGATCAACGAGGCGCCGCGGCCGAATCGCACGACGCTGTACACGCATGCGTGGGGAGCGCGTACGCCGGCCGAAAACGGCGGCGCGCAGGCGATCATCCAACCCTTCCCCGCGACCACACCGAACACGCCTCTGACGGGAGTCGTCACGCAGTACGTCAGCGGCGGCAACCAGCCGATCCCGCCCGACGGAGCGGTTCTCGTCGCTCGCGGCGCGCAGGCGGGCTTTCTCTCCGCAGAAGCCCCGGTCGGCGCGAACGTCACCGTGCTGCTCACGCTCACACCACCCTGGACAAACGTCCCCGAGGCGGTCGGCGGCGGCCCGATCATCGTCCGTGACGGGAAGCCGGTGTATCGGTCACTCGAAGGATTCACGACGGATCAGCTCGCGTACCGCCATCCGCGCACGGGGGTCGGCCAGACGGCCGACGGCCGGATCCTGCTCGTTGCCGTCGACGGCCGGCAGCCCGGATACAGCACCGGCCTGACCAACTTCGAGCTGGCGTTGACGATGATGCGCCTGGGCTGCGTCACGGCGTCCGCGCTTGACTCCGGCGGCTCGACGACGATGGCCTTCGACGGCAAGTTGCTGAACAGGCCGTCCGATCCCGGCGGCGAGCGGGCCGTCGCGGAGGCGCTCACGGTCTTCTACTACGGCGTCTACGCGCCGGCCCTGCCGGCCCGTGTCCTCTCGCCGAACGCAGACGGCGTGGACGACGCGCAGATCTTTGCCTACAAGCTCGTCCGCCCTTCGACGGTGACCGCGACGCTGACGGGCCCGGGGGGAATCGTCGTCCCGCTCGATTCGGGCGCGCGCGCCGCCGGCAGTTACAAGTTCAACTGGACGGGGGACGGGCAGCCCGAGGGCGCCTGGACGTTCAGGACAGTCGCGGACGACGATCTCGGGAGGCACTCGACCGCCGACCGCCAGTTCGGGCTCAACAACACACTCGGCTTCGTGACCGCGAGCGCGAGCCAGCGGCGCGTCACGGCAACGTTCAAGCTCGCACGACCTGCGCGAGTCGCGCTGCGCGTCGAGACACCGGGCGGGGGCATCGTGAAGGTCCTTGCCAGTCGAAGCTTTCCTGCAGGCGACGGGACGATCTCTTGGAGCGGTCGTCCCGGCAGCTACGTCTTCAGCGCCACCGCCACGAACGAGGTCGGAGCGGTGGAGCTCACCGCCCCGTTCCGCCTCCGCCGGTAGCCTCCGAGCGTGCCGGTAGCCGGCGTCACCAGCTCCCTTACCTCGCTGATCGGAAACCACGGCATCTACGCCGTGTTCGGCCTGATGGCGATCGACGCCGTGCTGCCCGCGGCGAGCGAGCTGGTGATGCTCTACGCGGGCGCACTGGCAGTCGGAGCTTTCCCCGGCCAGCACGTCGACCTCTTCGGATCGCGCATCTCCTCGCATGCCTGGGCATATGTGGCGATGGCGCTCGCCGGCACCCTCGGCTACCTCGTGGGCTCGGTCGTCGGCTGGGCGATCGGCCTGTACGGAGGGCGGCCGTTGCTGGAGCGCCGCGGGCGCTGGCTCCATCTCGGCGAGGACAAGCTGCAGCGGGCTGAGCGCTGGTTCGACCGCTGGGACGGCCTCGCGGTCCTGATCGGCCGGCTCACACCCGTCGTCCGGTCGTTCATCTCGATTCCAGCCGGAGTCTTCCGGATGCCGTTGTTGCGCTACAGCGTGTTGACGCTGATCGGCTCCGCGGTGTGGGCCTTTGCGTTTGCCGGAGCCGGCTATGGGCTCGGCTCGAGCTACGAGCGCTTTCACAGCGATTTCCGCTTCGCCGACTACGCGGTGGCCGCGGGAATCATCGCGCTGGCGGCGTATTTGATCGTTCGCCGAAGACGGTCTTCTAGACTTTCCAGCGGTGCGCCCGATTCCTCTGGTTGACGTCAAGGCACAGTACGAGCCGTTTCTACCCCGCATCCGCGAGGCGATCGACGGCGTGCTCGCGAGCGGTGCGTTCATCCTCGGGCCGAACGTGGCCGCGTTCGAGCGCGAGGCGGCGGACTATCTCGGTGTAGAGGAGTCCGTCGGCGTCGCCAACGGCACGGACGCTCTCGTGCTCGTCATGGACGCGCTCGGAATCGGCGCCGGTGACGAGGTGATCTGTCCGGCGTTCACGTTCTATGCCACTGCGGAGGCGATCGCGCGCCGCGGAGCGACGCCCGTCTTCGCCGACGTCGACGCAGGGACGATGAATCTCGACCCCGAGGACGTCGCCGCCCGGATCAGTCCGCGCACCAAGGCGATCCTCGCGGTTCATCTCTTCGGGCGTCCAGCACCGCTCGCCGAGCTCTTGCAGCTCGACGTCCCCGTGATCGAGGACGCAGCGCAGGCGTTCGGCTCGCCCGACATCGCACGCGGCGGGATCGCCTCCACGTTCAGCTTCTATCCGACGAAGAATCTCTTCTGTATCGGGGACGGCGGGCTCGTTTCCACCGACGATCCCGAGCTTGCGGAACGGATTCGCATGCTCCGCTTCCACGGGTCGCGCGACAAGGTCGACTTCGAGCTGATCGGGTACAACTCGCGCCTGGACGAGATCCAGGCGGCGGTGTTGCGCATCTTCCTCGCGGAGCTCGACGGCTGGGTTGCACTGCGGCGCGAGGCAGCAAGTCGTTATGCCGAGCTCGGCCTCGGCACCGTCTGCGAGCTTCCGGAGGACGAGCCCGGCCATGTCTACCATCTGTTCGTGTGCCGCTCGCTCGAGCGTGACCGCATCCGGGCGGCGTTGGAGGAGGCGGGAATCGGCAGTGCGGTGTACTACACGACACCGCTGCACCTCCAGCCGGCATTCTCCGCGCTCGGCTACAGCCGCGGCGCGCTGCCTGTCACCGAGCAGCTCGCCCAGGAGAACTTCTCCGTCCCGATCTGGGCGGGTATCGATGCCACGTCGCAAGAACAGGTCGTCTCCGTTGTTCAGGCGTCGGCACCGGTGGCCTCGTGATTCCCGTCAACCGACATCGACTCTGGCAGCTGCTCGCGGACGCGGCGCTGATCGCGGTCGCCTGGTGGCTCGCGTTCTGGCTGCGCTTCGACCAGGGCGTGCCGAATCCGTACCACCGTCTGATGATCGACACGATCCTCGTCGTCATCGCGATCAAGCTCGCGATCTTCATCGCGTTCGGCTTCTACAACCGGTGGTGGCGTTACGTCTCCACTCGCGACATGTGGGGTGCGGCGCGCGGCGTCACGGCCGCGTGCATCGTCGCCGACCTCACCGTCTACTTCGCTCATCCAATCCACGGGTTCCCGTTGCCGCGGTCGATCGCAGTCCTCGACTGGCTGATCCTGCTCGCGTTCGTCGCCGGCAGCCGTCTGATCGCGCGCAGCCTGATCGAGCGCCCCGGCGCAGCGTCGCTCGTGGCGCGTGGCAAGGAAGTGATCGTGGTCGGAGCGGGAGACGCGGCGCAGCTCGTGGTCCGCGAGATGCTCAAGGCCCCTGCGCACGGCTACACGCCGATCGGCCTCATCGACGACGACCCACGCAAGAAGAACATCCGCCTGCACGGCATCCGCGTGCTCGGCACGACCGACGATCTCCCCCACATCCTCCGTGACAACCCGCCGGACGAAGTGCTGATCGCGATCCCATCCGCGTCGGGCGAGACGCGCCAGCAGGTGGTCGAGATCGCGCAGGCCGCGAACGTCGCCGTCAAGACCCTGCCTGGGTTGTACGAGCTGATCTCCGGCGACCTCAACCTCGCGGGGCAGATCCGCCCCGTCCAGGTGGAGGACGTGCTCGGCCGCGAGCCGGTCGAGGTCGACATGGGCTCGATCGCGAAGTACCTCTCCGGCGAGACCGTGCTCGTCACGGGTGCAGGCGGCTCGATCGGCGCGGAGCTCTGCCGCCAGATCGCGCGCGTCGGGCCGGCGCGGCTCGTTCTCGTCGAGCACTCGGAGGCGGCGCTCTTCGATATCGAGCGCGAGCTCGTGGGCGAGCGCGACTTCTCCGCGGTCGCGACGGTGCTCGGCGACTGCGGCGACCGCGCCAAGATGAGCCAGGTCTTCGAACGGTACAAGCCGGGCGTCGTCTTCCACGCCGCCGCCTACAAGCACGTCGCCCTCCTGGAGGCGAACCCGCTCGAGGCCGTCCGCAACAACACGCTCGCGACCAGAGTGATGGCGGATGTCGCGGTCGAATACGGGACACAACGGTTCGTGCTCGTCTCGACGGACAAGGCCGCGAATCCGAAGAACCTCCTCGGCCAGTCGAAGGCGCTGTGCGAGTGGATCGTCGAGGCCTACGGACATCGCAAGGACATCAACACGCGCTTCGTCGCCGTTCGCTTCGGGAACGTCCTCAACTCCTCGGGCAGCGTGATCCCGATCTTCCGGCGCCAGATCGAGAAGGGCGGCCCCGTCACGGTGACCCATCCGGAGATGACCCGCTACTTCATGACCATCCCAGAGGCCGTGTCGCTCGTCGTGCAGGCCGGCGCGATCGGCGGCCGCGGGCAGGTCTACGTGCTCGACATGGGCGAGCCGGTGAAAATCATCGATCTGGCCGTCAACATGATCCGTCTCTCGGGCAAGGACCCCGAGACGGACATCTCGATCACATTCGTGGGGGTTCGCCCGGGCGAGAAGCTCCACGAGGAGCTCTGGACCGACGGCGAGACGGTCGGCCCCACCTCGCACCCGAAGATTCTTCGGGCCGCACGGCCGCCGATCGATGCCGAATGGCTCCAGGAAGGGCTCGACGAGCTCGAGCGGATGGTGGAGCGGGGAGAGACCCTGGACGTCGTTTCCCGGCTGACCGCGATGTTGCGGGAGCCGAAGCGGGCCGGCACTGCGGTTCTGGAAGACACTCTGCACTAAATCGGCACAGTCGCCGTCCCGCGCCGTCTTTACGGTGCACGGGTGGACCGCGATCCCATCTTCGCCGGGCTGAACCCGGAGCAGCGCCGGGCCGTCGAGACCGTGCGCGGGCCCGTCTGCATTCTGGCGGGCGCAGGCTCGGGAAAGACGACGACGATCACGCGCAGGATCGCGAACCAGGTTGCGATCGGCGAGTTCCAGCCGCACGAGATCCTTGCTGTCACCTTCACGGACAAGGCGGCGACCGAGATGCGCGAGCGGCTGGAGCGGCTCGGGGTCGGCGGAGTCACCGCGCGGACGTTTCACTCGGCGGCCCTACGCCAGCTGCACCGGCTCGGCGATCCGCCCGACCGGATCATGGCCTCGAAGGCGCTGTTGCTCCGGCAACTCGGAAACACGCTACCGCCGCCTTACAAGTTCCGTCCCGCGGGCGATCTCGCGACCGAGGTGGAGTGGGCGAAGAATCGCAGACTCACTCCCGCCACCTATCTCGCCGAGGTCGGCGACCACGAGCCGCCGATCCCGACCGATCTGATGTTCCGCATCTTCCGTGGCTACGAGGCCGAGAAGACCGACCGCGGCTACGTCGACTTCGAGGACGTGCTCGAGTTGACGATCCGCCTCTTCGACGAGCGTCCCGAGGCGTTGGCCGAGGTGCGCGAGCACTTCAGCGCGTTCACGGTGGACGAATACCAGGACGTCAACCTTCTGCAGCAGACGCTTCTCGACCGCTGGCTCGGCGATCGTGACGAGCTCTGCGCCGTCGGCGACGACTACCAGTCCATCTACGCGTTCACCGGAGCAACACCCGCTTACCTGCTCGGCCTGCCGGCGCGTTTCCCGAACACCACAGTGATCCGGCTCGAGGACAACTATCGCTCGTCGCCCGAGGTGCTGGCCCTGGCGAACCGGATCGTGCCGGCGCTCGGCGGCGCGGAGAAGATCCTGCGCGCCACACTCGCCGCGGGACCGGAGCCGGTCACGCAGTCTTTCCCGGCCCGGGAGGGCGAGGCCGCATTCGTCGTCGAGCGCGTGCGTGTGTTGCACAACGAGGGTGTTCCGCTCGAGGAGATCGCCGTCCTCTGTCGCACGAACGCAAGGCTGGCCGACTTCGAGGAGCCTCTGCACGACGCGAAGATCCCGTTTCAGGGTGCGTCGCTGCTCGGGCGGGAAGCGGCGCGCCAGCTACTACGCCGGCTGCGGCGCGTCGACTCGACGGACGTCGCTGCGACCGTGCTTGCCTACGCCAGAGAGGCGGGTTGGCGCGAGCGGCTGCCGGAGAAGCTCGGCGAGCGGGAAGTGGTGCGCCAGTCCGATCTCGGTCGGCTCATTCGCCTTGCGGAGGACTTCGACGACGGCGCTCGGACGACGGGAGAATTCATCGGCGACCTGGAGGCCCGGTTCGGCTCGACGGGCGCGGACCGGCGCGGCGTCCACCTGCTCACGCTGCACGGGGCGAAAGGGCTCGAGTTCGAGGCGGTCTTCATCCCGCGGCTCGAGGAGAAGGAGCTGCCGATCAGACAGGCGAAGAAGCCGGGCGAGATCGCGGAAGAACGGCGGCTCTTCTACGTCGGCCTCACGCGGGCGAAGCGACAGCTCGCACTGACCTGGAGTGGAAAGCCAAGCCGGTTCCTCGGCGAGCTCGGGATCGCTGCGCGCCCTGTACGCGCGGCGGAGCCGGACGATCCGCTCTACGCCGCGCTGAAGCGCTGGCGCCTCGAGCGCGCGACGGCCGACGACCTGCCGGCGTACGTCGTCTTCCACAACTCGACGCTCGCCGAGATCGCCGGGCTTCGTCCACGTGACCTGTCGGAGCTCGGAGCCGTCTCCGGCGTCGGACCGACGAAGCTCGATCGCTACGGCGGCGACGTGCTACGCGTCGTCGCCACGTGCGGTGAGCAGCAGGTCGAGCAGGACGGCAGGATCGCGGCGGACGCGGCTGCCTGAGCCCTCTTCGGGCTTCTGCAACTCGAGGGCGCGCGGATCGGTCAGCGGCTTGAGCCTGCCCTGACGGATCAGCTCCTCGTCGACACCGCCGAGGCGCCCGCCGTAGGTCGTGTAGACGGGAACTCCCAGCGCCGCCGCCTCGCGGTTCATCGTGCCGCCGGCGGAGATGACGACGTCTGCGAGCGCGATCAGGCTCTGCGCGTCGACTGCGCGATCGGGGACGATCACCGACGGCAAAGCGAGCTCACGGACGTATTCGCGCTGCTCGTTCGTTCGCGGCAGCACGACCGCGTGCACCGTGTCGAGCTCGCCGAGATACGCGAGCGTCTGTGGGAACAGCGGGTTGGAGTGGCGGTGGTAGAGGGAAACGTCGGGCGGCGGCCGCAGGACGACGAGGAGGCGGTCGCGGTCGACGCCGAGCCGCTCGAGCACCCCGGGGTCGGGCTCGAAGTCGGAGAGGTAGTACTCCTCCTTCAGGCCGGGATAGCGCAGGAGCTTCGGCGGCCTGACGCCAAAGCGTGCGAGGCGCTCGTCGGGAATCGAGTCTGGGACGACCACTTTCGTCGCGGCGCGCATGCCGAGCTGGTGCTGCAGTGTGGCGAACTCGTAGTCGTGCGTCGTCGCACTCGGGATGCCGAGCCGCCGCGCGGTCATCGTGAGCTCGTGCGAGCCGTGCGCCAGCGCGAGGTCGAAGTCACGCGGCCGCGCCCACTTGCGCAGCGCCCGCAGGCGCGAGGCGAGCGACCGAGCCTTGCCGAGACGCGAACGTCCGCCATGCCGGCCCAGAACCGTCGCTTCGAGGCCGTGCAGCTCGAGCAGCTGTAGCGTCTGAGCGTAGTCGCGCGCAGTGATTTCGACCTCGTCGCCTCGCTCGCGCAGCAGCCGGATCAGCGGTCGAAAGACCAGCACGTGCGCCGACGCGGTCATGTCCACCCAGACCTTCAGGCGGTAACTCCAACCAGTAAGCCTTCGATTGCCCCGGCTGCTCGTCCTCCTGCGTCCCCATCCCAGAGCGGCGGGATCTGCCCGTGCTTCGGCGTCGCCAGCAACGTCGGCAGCTCGCGCAGCCGCTCCGGATCGAGGCCGAGTAGCTCGTTCGTCCCGAGCTCGATCGTGATCGGGCGTTCGGTGTTGTTGCGCAGTGTGAAGCAGGGGATTCGGAGCACCGTCGTCTCTTCCTGGATTCCCCCCGAGTCGGTGATGACTGCAGCGGCTTTTGCTTCGAGCGAGAGAAACTGCCGATACGGCAGGGGTTCCGTCAGGAGAACGCGCGTCGAGCCGTCGAGATTTCGCCGAGTCCGAGGATGCACCGGAAAGATCACCGGCAAGGACTCGGCGACGTCGTCGAGCGCGGCGATCGTCCGTGCCAGCAGGTCGGCGTCATCGACGAGGCTCGGGCGATGGAGGGTGACGAGGACGTAGCCTCCGGGCTCGAGCCCGAACTCACGCCAAGCCTCGAGTGCGAGCGCTGCGTCCTCGTTCGCCCGGAGCGTGTCGATCATCGTGTTCCCGACGAACGAGATCCTGTCGGTGAGGCCTTCAGCGCCGAGATTCATGTTCGCGTCGTCGCTGTGCGTCAGGAGCAGCGTCGACAGGTGGTCGGTGATGACGCGGTTGCGCTCCTCCGGCATCGACCAGTCCCCGCTGCGCAAGCCGGACTCGATGTGGCAAACACTGATCCCGCACTTGGATGCGGCGACCGCGCCGGCGAGTGTCGAGTTGACGTCTCCCGCCACCACCACGAGTTCGGGCTGGAGTTCACGGAAGACGCGCTCCAGCTCCTTCAAGGCATCCTCGGTCGTTTGAGCGTCGAGCTCGACGTGCGGCCTGGGCAGCGGGAGCTCGGCGAAGAAAACGTCCTTCATGAGGGCGTCGTAGTGCTGCCCCGTGTGAACGAGCCGCTGCTCGACGTTGCCAAGCCGCTCGAGCGCGTCGTAGACCGGCGCGACCTTCATGTAGTTCGGCCGCGCGCCGACGACATGGACGACGAGAGGTCGGCTGGCCATTCGGAGGAGTCTAGGTCAGCGCTCGACGAGCACTTCCGGCCGCGACGCCTCCTGCGGCGCCCTCTCGACATGCCGCTCGTGCCAGAGGGTGAAGGCGAGCAGCCCCCAGAGCTGGCGGCTGCGATCCTCACGCCCGGCGACGTGGTCGTCCAGCAGGCGCCCGACCACCTCGGGACTGAAGAAGCCCTGGCGGTGCAGCGTCTCGCGCGAAAGCGTCTCCCGCGCGAACGGCTCGAGCTCGCCCCTGAGCCAGGCGGCTGCCGGGATCGAGAACCCGCGCTTCTTCCCGTGAACGATCTCGCGAGGCAGCAGCGGGGCGGCTGCCTTCCGCAGCAACACCTTCTTGGTGAGGCCGCGGATCTTGTGCCGGGTAGGAAGCGCAAGCGCGAGATTCGTCACGACCGTGTCGAGATAGGGCACGCGAGCCTCGAGCGAGTGCGCCATCGACGCGCGGTCGGTCTTCACCAGCAGATCGTCGACGAGGTAGATGCCTAGGTCCACGTCCTGCAGCCGGGCGAGCTCTTCGGCCCCCTCCGTCTCGCGATATCTGTCACGAAGGATGTCGACGGGATCGAACGCCGAGCTCCCGCCGGTGAGCTCGGCGCGTAGGTCTGGCGAGAAGATCTCCTTCCAGCCGTGGTGGCGTTCGAGTGGCGGCAGGTGTGCCGCGCGGACGAAACGCTTCGCCTTGTAGTCGAAGCTCGCCCTCGACGTCGATGTCGGCAGCCGCTCGACGAGTGGTCTTGCCAGGCGCGCGAGGCCACCGACACGCGCCGCGAGCAGGTCGGCCGCATACGTGTAGTAGCCGCCGAAGAGCTCGTCGCCGCCCTCTCCGGAAAGCGCGACCTTCACGTCGCTCGCAGCGAGCTGTGACACGAGATAAGTCGGCAGCGCGGACGAATCGGCGAACGGCTCGTCGAATGCGTCGGCGAGAGCCGGCAACAGCAAGGCCGCGTCGGGACGGAGCACGAGCTCTCGGTGTTGCGTCCCGTAACGCTCCGCGACGAGGCGCGCCCCGGCGAGCTCGTCGAAGGAGCGTTCCTCGAAGCCGATCGAGAACGTGCGCAACGTCTCGGAGCTCTCCTCCGCCGCAAGCGCGGCGAGGAACGCCGAGTCGACGCCGCCCGAGAGCAGCACGCCGACGGGCACGTCGCTGACGAGGTGCGCGCGCACGGAATCCCGCAGGCGCGAGCGGAGCTCTTCGACGAGCTCTGCCTCCTCGTCCTCGCGCACCTCCTCGATCGGCGCCGGCCGCGCGAAGCGCCGAACGTCGACGCGACCGTCTTCCCAGATCAGTAGATGCCCCGGCGGGAGCTTGCGGATCTCTCGGAAGATCGTCAGCGGTGCGGGAATCGAGTTGAAGGCGAGGAACGCCTCCAACGCGTCAGGGTCGATCTCGCCGCGGGGCAGGGCGCGCAGCTCGGAGGCGAAGGCAAGCTCGCCCTCGGCCGCGCGGTAGTAGAGCGGCTTGATCCCGAAGCGGTCACGTGCGAGCACAAGGCGCCGCCGGCGCCCGTCCCAGATCGCGATCGCGAACATGCCCCGCAGCCGCTCGGCGAAGCGGTCACCTTGCTCCTCGTAGAGGTGCAGCAGCACCTCGGTGTCTCCCTGGGTGCGGAAGTGATGCCCCGCCCTCTCGAGCTCCCGGCGCAGCTCGCGGTAGTTGTAGATCTCGCCGTTCTGGACGACGTGAAGGGTCCCGTCCTCGTTCGCGATCGGCTGGTCGCCCGTCTCGAGATCGATGATCGAGAGCCGCCGGGCCGCGAGCGCGACGTCGCCGTCGCTGAACTCGCCGAAGCTGTCCGGGCCGCGATGGACGAGCGTCGCGCTCATCGCGGCGACGCGGTCTGTCACGGCCGAGCCGTTCGTCGAGGCGATGCCGCAGATCCCGCACACGGCCGGTCAGTCTAGAGCGGCCCTCGAACGAGGGATTGCCGTGTACCCCTTCCGGGTGACATGGTGAGTTGGGGGAAGGGGGGAGTTTGGATCCACAGACGCAAGCGTTCGTACACGCGACCGCGGCGATCACGTCGGTCGCCTTTACGGTCTCGTTCTTGAACGTTCTCGCGGTCGTGCTGTCGCACGTACTGAGCTAGACGAGGGCCCGCCGCGTAGAGGCCCGGTCGCGATTTAGGCTGCCGGGATGGCCTTCGGCGTGCACGAGCAGCTTCTCCTCGCGGGCTTGCTGCTGGCGGTCGCGGCCATGCTCGTGACTGCGCCGGTGCTGCGCGTCCCGTACCCGATCTTCCTGGTGCTCGGGGGACTGGCGCTCGGCTTCATCCCCGGGATCCCGTCGCTCCAACTCCCGCCTGACGTCGTCCTCGTCGCCGTCTTGCCGCCGCTGCTCTACGCCTCGGCGTTCTTCACCTCCCTGAGGGACCTGCGTGCGAACGCCCGTCCGATCGGAATGCTGGCGATCGGGCTCGTCATCGCGACGATGACGGTCGTCGCCGTCGTCGCCCACGCAGCGGTCGATTCCATGTCTTGGAGCGCGGCGTTCGTGCTCGGAGCGATCGTCTCGCCCACGGATCCGATCGCCGCGACGGCGATCATGCGGCGGCTAGGCGTCCCGCGACGAATCGTCACGGTGGTGGAGGGTGAGGCGCTGGTGAACGACGGCACCGCGCTCGTGCTCTACCGCGTCGCGGTGGTCGCAGCGGTGTCGGGCGCCTTTTCGTTCTGGAACGCGTCTTGGCACTTCCTCTGGAGCGTCGTGGGCGGCGTGGCTATTGGACTGGTCGTCGGCTTCTTCATCGCCGCACTGAGGAGGCGACTCGACAATCCGCCTGTCGAGGTGACGATCGCGCTCATGACCGGCTATCTCGCGTTCATTCCAGCGAATGCGGCGGACGCGTCAGGCGTTCTCGCCGTGGTCACCGCCGGGATCTACCTCGGCTGGCGTACACCCGAGCTCACGTCGGTGCAGACGCGGCTGCAAGGTCTCGCAGTGTGGGAGATCCTCGTCTTCGTCCTCAACGCTTTGCTGTTCGCCCTCGTGGGCCTCCAGTTGTCCCACATCCTCGATGTCCTGACCGGACATTCCGCAGGGACGCTGATCTGGTACGGAGTGCTTGTAACCGCCGCCGTGGTCGGCACGAGGCTCATATGGGCGCCTGTCTTCTTGTACTTGCCGAAGCTCCTCGTCCGCCGTGGCGGGCGTGAACGTGCTTCATTCGGTCATCCGGTTCTCGTCGCCTGGTCCGGCATGCGCGGCGCCGTGTCGCTCGCCGCCGCGCTGGCGATCCCGTTGACCACGCATTCCGGTGCCCCGTTTCCCGAGCGGGATCTGATCATTTTTCTCACGTTCTGCGTCATCCTTGGAACCCTCGTCGTCCAGGGGCTAACGCTGCCCGTGGTGATCAAGGCATTCGGGATCGAGCCCGACCACCTCGACGAGGAGGAGGACGCGAAGGCGCGAATCAAGGCGGCCGACGCTGCACTCGCGCGACTGGAGGAGCTGACGGACGAGGAGTGGGTTCGCGAAGACACGGCCGAACGTATCCGCGGGCAGTACAACTTCCGTCGGAGCAGGTTCGCCTCGCGCTTCGATTCCGACGACGACGGCGGCATCGAGGAGCGATCTCTCAACTACCAGCGCCTACGGCACGAGCTGCTCGAGGCCGAGCGCGCCACGATCGCGAACCTGCGCCGCGAGGGCGTGATCAGCAGCGACGTCGAGCGTCGTCTCCAGCGCGACCTCGACCTCGAGGACGCGCGCCTCGAGGTCTAGCTCCGCCCAGATACGCCGCGCGCGAACTGGCGAAGCACGCGCCAGGCCGTAGCCGCGAGAGTGCGCAGATAGAGCCGCAGCGACCGGTCGGCGATCCATTCGAGATCGTGGGCGAGCTTCTCCGCCATCGAGGTCTCGTAGCCGCGGCGCACCTGAGCGAAGCCGGTCAGGCCTGGGCGGACGACGAGCCGCTGCCAGTACGCCGGGAGCTCCTCGACGAGCTCGGCGAAGAAGCGCGGCCGGATCGGTCGCGGGCCGACGAGGCTCATGTCGCCGCGGCCGACGTTCCAAAGCTGCGGGATCTCGTCCAGTTGCGTCGCGCGTAGCCATGCACCGATCGCGGTCGTCTCTGCGCGCGTGCGCTGGACGAGCTCCTCGCCGAGGTACGGGCCGAGCCGTTCCTCCGCGTTTCGGCGCAGCGTCCGGAGCTTGAGCATCTCGAACACGCGTCCACCGCGCCCGACCCGCTCACCGCGGTAGAAGAGCGGCCGTCCGCTCGTCAGGAGCAGCACGACTGCAATCGGCACGATCAGGGGCAGTGTGACGAGGAGGAAGAACGCGGCGAACGCGATGTCGAACCCGCGCAGCACAGCGTCACGCGGCCGGGTCGGGCTTGCCTTCGTCAGCTCCGAGAAATGCAGGATGAAGGAGTCGCTCGAGTACGGCGTTGAGGTCACGGAAAGATCGTAGAGCCTGCCCCAGTCGGCCCTGAGTTGCATAATGAATGCTTATGGACACGCGTCAGCTAGCTGCGTTCTGCGCCGTCGTGGAACGGAAGAGCTTCTCGCAGGCGGCCGAGCGGCTCGGGGTCACCCAGCCGGCGGTCAGCCTGCAGATTCGCTCGCTCGAGCAGCGCCTCGGGCGGCAGCTGCTCGACCGCTCCGGTCGTCGGGTCGAGCCGACCGAGGCCGGGAGACGCCTCTACGCATCGGCTCAGCGGGTGCTCGCCGCCGAGGAGCATCTGCTCGAAGAGCTCGACGCCGATGACGAAGGGGCGATCACCGGCACGCTCGAGCTCGGCGCCTCGACGGGACCGGGCGGCACGGTCGTCCCGCTCTTGCTCTGCGAGTTCCAGGAACAGCATCCGGACGTGCGGGTGCGACTAACGGTCTCCGACACGCAGACCGTCGTCGACCGGGTTGGTGAACGAGAGCTCGAGCTCGGCATCGTCGGTGCCGGGCGCCGCCATCGCGGCGTCGCGTTCGAGCCGTTCTTCCGCGACGAGGTCGTGCTCGCCTGCCCGTCGGCTCACAGGTTCGCCGGCAAGACGATCTCGCTCGACGATCTGAAAGGGGAGAGGCTGATCGTGATGCAGGAAGGCGCGGGCGTCCGGCAGGTCATCGAGGACGAGCTGCGCAAGGCGGGGATGCGGCTGCGCGATCTCGACGTCCGGCTCGAGCTCGGTCTGCAGGAGTCAGTGCGGAGCGCGGTTATCGCCGGACACGGCGTTGCGTTCATCTCGCGCCTGGCGATCGAGGCCGATCTCGCCGCAGGCCGGATCGCCACCGCCCGTGTGCGCGGGCTCGATCCGGTGCGGGAGATCTTCCTCGCCCGCGCGAGCGGGCGCAGCGAGACGCGGGCGGCGCGCGCCTTTGTCGCGTTTGCACAGGGTCGGCTGCCCGCGTGATCGTCCGCTGGGGGCTGCCCGAGCTCCCTGGTGTGCTGGGCGAGCTCGGGATCAGGCAGCCGCTGCTCGTCGCGAGCGAACGAGTGGGGGGCACGAATCTTGGTGTGCGCACTGCAACGCGCTGGACCGAGGTTCCATCGGATCAGGTCGCGGCTGCCGCCGAGCACGCCGGCGACGGAGTGATCGCCATGGGTGGAGGCAGCGCGATCGATTTCGGCAAGGCGATCTCCGCCGCGGCAGACGTCCCGGTCGTCTCCGTGCCCACGACGTACGCCGGAGCAGAGTGGACGTCCTTCTACGGGATTCGCGATCCCGAGCGGAAGATGCGCGGCGGCGGGGCCGGCGCCCACCTCGGCGCCGTCGTCTACGAACCTGAGCTGACGCTGTCGCTTCCCCGCGCCGAGACCGTGGGCACCGCGCTCAACGCGCTCGCGCACAGTGCCGAAGCGCTGTATGTCGAGGGCCACAATCCGGAGGCCGATGAGCACGCCCTCACTGGGGCCCGGCTGATCGGCGAATGGCTTCCGCGCGTCGTCGACTCGCCGCGGGACCTCGACGCACGGACGAAGCTGCTGGAGGGTGCGATGCACTCGGGGATGGCGCTCGGGGGCTCGATGCTCGCGCTCGGTCACGCGATCGCGCAGGCGCTCGGCGGGCGCTACGGCTTGCCACACGGCGCGATGAACGCGCTGGCATTGCCCGCTGCTCTGCGCTTCAACGCCGAGGTCGCGCCCGAAGCCGTGCGCCGTCTCGGTTCTGCGCTCGGCACGGACGATCCCGCCGCGCGCGTGGAGGAGCTTGCGCGGCTGGGAGGCTTCGAGCGGTTGCGCGACTTCGGGGTGCCGGAGGAAGAGCTCGCCGAGGTCGCGGCCGCGACGGCCGAGCGCGCCGGCGCCAAGGCGAACCCGCGGCCGGCGAGCCCCGCCGACGTCGAGGCCCTGTTGCGCTCGATCTATTGAATAAGGATAACTAATAGGTCGAATTAGCGAAGCCGTGATAAGGTCTGGGTGTCGTGGCGGACTCCTCCTTTGACGTGCTCGTGATCGGCAGCGGGGCCTCGGGCCTCGCAGCCGCGGTCTCGGCCCAGCGGGCCGGTGCGCGGGTCGCGCTGGCGACGAAGGGCGCGCTGCAGTCCTGCAACTCGGCCAAGGCGCAGGGCGGCATCCAGGCCGCGTTCGGGGACGACGACTCGCCCGAGCAGCACGCAGCGGACGTCTGGAAGTCCTCGCACGAGACGGCCGACCGCGGATTGGTGGAGATCCTCACCGGCGAGGCGCCGTCCGCGATCCACTGGCTCGAAGAGCTCGGCGTCGAGTTCACGCGCGAGAACGGCGGCTACCGCCTCGCCCGCTGTGGCGGTGCGACGCGCAAGCGGCTTCTGCAGGTCGGCGACCGCACGGGACACGCGATCACGACCGCGTTGCGCGACTCCGCCGAGAGCTCCGGCATCCAGACCTTTCCCAAGTCACCGCTCGCCGACCTCGCCCGGACCGAGAACGGCTGGCGCGCACGCTGCGGGGATCACACGATCGACGCCACGACGGTGGTCCTCGCAGCGGGCGGGCGGTGCTTCCGCGTCGCGGAAGAGCGCGGTGAGCTTTCGACGAATCATCCGGGTGCAACCGGCGAGGTGACGCAGATCGCCGTCGACCTCGGCGCGGAGGTGCGCGACTTCGACGCGTTGCAGTACCACCCGAACGGCGGCGCGTGGCCGCAGAACATGCAGGGCTATTCCATCCCCGAGACGACGCGGGCATACGGCGCCGTTCTCCTCAATGCCGACGGTGAGGAGTTCACGGACTCACTCGGCCCGCGCGATGCCGTCAGCCAGGCGATCGTCGACGAGGTCGAGCAGGGCAAAGGCGTCGAGACGCCCGACGGACGTCCGGCGGTGTACCTCGATACGACGCGGATCTCGGAAGCCGACGCGAACGTGTCGCTGCCCTACATGCTGCGCCGCTACCGTGCGGGTGGGATCGACCCGCTGCACGAACGATTGTTCACGTATCCCGTCCTCCACTACCAAAACGGCGGCCTCGTGATCGACGCGAATGCCGAGACGACGCTCGAAGGGCTCTACGCATGCGGCGAGATCGCCGGCGGCACGCACGGCCGCAACCGCATGATGGGGAACAGCCTGCTCGAGTGCTGCGTCTTCGGCCGGCGCGCGGGCAAAGCCGCGGCAGAGAAAGCGTCCGTATGAGCGTCACTCACCTACGGTTCGTTCC
>DAINSN010000024.1:0-18405 GCA_036741295.1 Gaiellaceae bacterium | reverse complement strand
GACGAGTCGGGGGAACTGCGGCGACTCGTCAACGTCTACGTCGACGGCGTGGACGCCCGCAGCGGCCGCCTGCTGGATGAGCCGCTGACCGCGGAGTCTGAAGTCCGGATCGTGGGCGCGATCGCCGGAGGCTAGAGGGGTCCGTCAAGGCCGTCCGGCCTGGAGCCGATCCTTTGTGGGTGCGGGTCATTGCAGTACTCCTCGTTGTTGTCGGCGGCCTCGCGGCGCTCGGCTTCGCGCGCCACGAGGAGCGCGTGCGTGAGCAGGACCAGCTGTCCGTGATCGCGACCGACCTCGCGGGCCGGACGGTCGCGGTTCGCTGCCCGAGCCTGCTCGCGAGCCTGGTCGACGTGCGAGGCGAAGCGGGACGCGTGCAATTCGACGAGACAGGGCGTCCGGCCGACCACACGGATCTCTCGCCGCAGACGTGCAAGGCGCTGCGTCATCTCGACAGCGTCGACTTCACGTGCATCGACCGGCACGACTGCGGCTTCAAGGAGTTCTCCGCCGGTTGGGCCGCACATACGCTCGCGCACGAGTCATTCCATCTGCGTGGCTTCCAGGACGAGGGCGTGACCGAGTGCTACGCGCTGCAGAACACCGCGTTCGTGGCGGAGCGGCTCGGCGTGCCAACGGAGCCGGCGAGACACCTCCAGGCCTGGTTGTACAGGCGCGGCTACCCGAATGAACCGACCGAGTACCAATCACCGCAGTGCTACGACGGAGGCCCGTTGGACCTCCGTCCGCAGCAAACTCTTTTCCCGTAATTACTTAACCGTGCGGCGGCGTCGCTTGCGATGCCGCATAGAGGAGGCGCGGGCTTTGCCCGCGCCTCCGTCCTAACCAGCTCCCTTGGGTTGGTTTGCTACCTCGCGCCTTACCCCACCGTGGTCGGGATGTTCTTGATCTTGCCGGCGATGATGTCGGCGCGGATCTGCATCACCTTGGCGACTTCGGACTTCGGCACCCTCGAGCTGATCTTGCCGATGGCGACGCCGTTGTCCTTGAGGCCGAACGTGATGTTCCCACCCTTGAACTTCCCGTCGACGACGAGCTTGATCGCGTCGAAGACGGCGGTGTCCACGCGCTTGACCGCGCTCGTCAGGATGTGCGGGCCGAGGAACGACTGGTCGGCGTCGACGCCGATGCCCCACAACCCCTTCTCCTTGGCCGCGTCGAGCGCACCAAGGCCGCAGCCGCCGGCGACCTGGAAGATCACACCCGCGCCCTGCTCGATCTGGTTGAGGGCGATCTGCTTGCACTTGGCCTGATCCGAGAAGTCCTCCGAGTAGTTGTTCAGCGTCGTGATCCCGGGATCCGCCGCCTTGGCGCCGGCCTGATACCCCGCGATGAACCGATCCACCGGCGGCTGCTTCTGGCCGCCGACCGAGCCGATCACGTCCTTGCCGGCCCGCCGCTTCTCCTCGAGCCCCGCGAGGTAGCCGACGAGGTAGCCGGTCTCCTGCTCTTTGAAGAGCAGGCCCAGGAGGTTCGCCGGCTTGTGCGGTTCGGTGGTCTGGTCAACGTCGACGATGGCGAACTTCGAGTTCGGGAAGTTCGTGGCCACAGTGTCGATCGCCGTCGCCTCCGTGAAACCGACACCGATCGTCAGGTCATAGCCCTGGCGCGCGAACGTCGAGAGGTTCGGGACGTACTCCTGTGTCGACTTGGCCTGGTAGACCCGCTGCTGGAGCCCCAGCTCCGACTCGCCGCGCTTGAGCCCAACATACGAGAGGTGGTTGAAGCCACGGTCGTTGAGCCCGCCGATGTCGGTGACGAGGCCGACCTTGATCTTGCTGCCGCCAGTCGCCGCAGTGGTGGTCGCGGAGGACTTCTTGCCGCCGCCACAGCCGGCAGCAACGAGAAGCACGAGGGCGCCGAGAAGTGCAAGCGATCTTTTCATCCCTGACCTTTCCGCTAAGGTTTGCGACTATGGGGCGAAAACTGTGAGCGAGCTTACCAGCGGGCACCCTACTCCCGCCCATGTCACGATCGCGGTCGTTCTGCAGGTGCGACAGGGTGCGCTGCAAGCGCTCCTCTGGCAACGCGCGCGGGAGCCGTTCAAGGGGCATTGGTCGCTTCCGGGTGGCTATCTCGCCGAGCGCGACAGACTCGAGGAGTCCATCCGCCGCCACCTCGCCGAGAAGGTCGACGTGCGTGAGCTGTCGCACCTCGAGCAACTCGAGACGCTGAGCGATCCGAAGCGCTCGCCGAAGGAATGGCAGCTCGCGACGGCGTACCTCGGGCTCGTACCAAGTGACATCGATCCGGAGCTTCCCGGGGACACTGACTGGCATCCGGTCGACGACCTCCCTGCACTCGCGTTCGACCATGCATCGATCGTGCCGGCCGGGCGCGAGCGGCTGCGCGCAAAGCTGTCGTATACGAACCTCGGGTTTGCGCTCGCACCCGACGAGTTCACGATCTCGGAGCTGCGCGATCTCTACGCAGCGGCGCTCGGGCACGATGTCTCCGCGACGAATCTCCAGCGCGTGCTGCTACGGCGCGAGGTGCTCGAGCCGACGGGCCGCCGGCGCGCGTCGGGGCCCACCGGCGGCCGGCCCGGCTCGCTCTTCCGCTTCCGGACACCGGAGCTCGAGATCACGGACCAGTTCGCGGTGCTGCGCCCACCCGAACCTGCACGTCTGCCTGTCGCGTAGTTCTCCGCAACGCAGGCCGGCTGGTGCTGTCCGTAACCGCGTGCTACCGTCAGTGCCGTTCCCGGCGATAAGGAGGTCGAACAAATGACGATTGCGCTTGCCTCCTTCCGAAGAGCCACGCGGCTCGTCGTCTAGCCGGCACCCAACACACCTAGCGCGAGTCCGTGAGCTGATCCGCCCGCTTCATGCGGATCTTGATCGTTCACTCACTCACAAAGGAGACTCGCTTTGCCTGCTCTTGATGTGCTCGGGTGGAACGCCGAACTGGCGTCCGCATTCGAGCAACTGCAAGACGACAATTTGTTTCCGGCCCGCATCGCTGCACAACACCGCGGCGAGTTCGTGCTGCTCTCCGAGGAGGGCGAGCTACGAGCGCGCGCCGCCGGGCGCCTCTTCTACAACCACGAGGTGGGTGGGCAACTGCCTGCTGTCGGCGACTGGGTCGCGGTGACACCACCGGCCACGATCGCGTCGATCCTCCCGCGGCGGAGTGCGTTCATCCGCAAGAACGCCGGTCAGGATTCCACCGAGCAGGTGCTCGCGGCTAACGTCGACGCGGCCTTCCTGCTCGCCGGCCTCGACGACGACTTCAGCCTGCGCCGGCTCGAGCGCTACATCACGATTGCATGGGAGAGCGGTGCCCAACCGATAGTGGTGCTGACGAAAGCCGACCTCTCTTCAGACGTCGCCGAGGCAGTGCTCGCAGTCGAGAGCGTCGCGATCGGCGTACCGGTCCACCCCATCTCCAACGTCACGGGTGACGGGCTGACGGCGCTCGACGAGTACCTGGAGCCCGGTCGCACGGTCGTCCTGCTCGGGTCCTCAGGCGTCGGCAAGTCGACGCTGCTGAACCGGCTCGCCGGGGAAGAGGTGATGCTGACGCGTGAGGTCGCCGCCGATGGAACCGGGCGCCACACGACCACGCACCGTGAGCTCGTCCAGCTGCCCGGCGGCGGCATGGTGATCGACACTCCCGGCCTGCGCGAGCTGCAGTTCTGGGAAGGCGATCTCAGCGCCGCATTCGAGGACCTCGAGGCGCTCGCTCTGGAGTGCAAGTTCCGGAACTGCGCACACATGCGAGAGCCGGGCTGCGCAGTCCTGGCCGCGGTCGACGACGGCACGCTCGAGCTCGACCGGTTGCGTTCCTGGCGGAAACTGCAACGGGAGCTCGAGGCGATCGCCGCGCGCACCGACTCACGCCTTCGCATCGCGCGGAAGAAGCGCTGGAAGCAAATCGCCTCCGTCGCGCGGCAGAAATCGAGGCCGTAGCGCTTACGCGACTTCGCAGCCGAGCAGCTGCAGTGCTACGAGCGAGCTCTCGATGAAGCTTCGGGCCTCTTGCGCGGTGCCGAACACGTACGGTCCGGCGCTCTTGGGCTGCACCGTGAGCTCGTCGACCGGATAGACGTCGGCAGCGACGACCCACTCCGTCCCGTAGTCGGAACACGTCAGGCGCACGACGGGCTTGCCGTCCTTGCGCACCGCGGAGATGAGCTCGCGGACGGCGTTGACCGGAAAGTTCATGCGCCGTTGCGGCCGAGGACGTCGACCGACACGACCTGCCGGCCGTCGATCGTCGCATCGCCGATGGCGACGGTGCCGCCGGCCTCGGCTTCGTCGATCACGCGCATGCCCATCTGCTTCGCGTACTCGAAATCTGTCGCTTCGGCCACCAGGAGCGTCGCGCCGCTTGCAAGCGTCACTTCGACGCGGTAGACGGTCGTCGGCTCCGGCTCCGGCTCGGGCAGTGCCTGCGCCCTCGCCTCGGCCAGCGCCATCTGCGTGATCGGCCCCTGCGCCGGCTCGTGTGCCCGCTCAATGGCGTCCTTGATGTCCGAGCGAGCAGCGGTCACGAGCCGGATCGGCCCGTGCAGCGCTTCGCGCAGCCTCGTCAGATGCGATGCGTTGTCGGCGTCGGGCACGGCGACGAGCGTGCAGTCACCCTCGCGCCGGAGCGGCAGCGCGCAGTACGTCTCCGCGACCGTGCGCGGCAGCAAGAGCACCACCTCGGGATCAAGCGGGAATTCGGTGAGGTCGACGAACTCCTGTCCATGCTGAGCTGCGAGCAGACGCGTCAAGTCGCGCTCCGGCAGCCCGTAGTCGAGGAGGACCTCGCCGAGCCGCCGTCCACTTTCAGCGGCTTGCGCAAGCGCTTTGTTGACCGTCTCGAGTGACATCAGGCCCGAGCGATACACGAGCGTGCCAAGCGGATAGCTCCGCATTTCCGCGGTGCTAAATGGGGGGACGGTCGGCGAGGCCGACGCTGTTTGGCTGGACTCGTACATAGTCATCGTGCCGCAGTTCTCCACGCACAACTTCGTCAGATCCCGGGGCGGCGTCTACCCCCCGAAAGAGCTAACTCGATCGAGCGACGCCCAGCCGCTGCGCCTCGAGTCGTGCCTCAGCCGATGAGCGACTGCCGCAGCGCCAGCGCGACAGCCTGCGTCCGCGTATCCGCCTCGAGCCTGCGCATCGCCTTTTGGACATGCGTGCGGACGGTCTCCGGTGAGAGGAACAGCCGCTTGCCGATCTCCTCGTTCGTCAGGCCGTCCGCGAGCAGCCTCAGTACTTCGCGCTCCCGCTTGGTGAGTTGTGGCAACCGCTCCGATTCCGCGCTCGCGAGCACTCCGGCAAGAACAGGATCGACGTAGACGGCCCCGCCGGCGACCATGTCGACGGCGCGCGTCAGATCCTGGAGCGGTGCCTCCTTCAGCACGAACCCGCGGACGCCGGCGTCGAGCGCCTCGCTGAGGAGCGCTCTGTCGCCGTACGCGGTGTACAGGATGACTTGGGTCTCCGGCGTCGTGCGCGAGACCTGCGCGGCGACCTCGATCCCGGTCATGCGCGGCATCCTGACGTCGACAACAGCGACGGCCGGCCGCGTGGACTCGATCTTGGCAGCGGCCTCCTCCCCGTTCGACGCGCGGCCGACGACATCCACCCCCGCATCGATCAAAATGTCGCAGACCGAACGGAGCACGGCGGGATGATCGTCGGCGACCACCGCTCGAACGGGATCGCTCCTGGTGGGCTCTGGCACCTAGAGCAGGATACGCAGAGCCGTCTCCGGAGGACAGCCGCTCTCGACGAGCCGGACTGCCGCATGGAGATCGACGTGCTTGCTCACCGCGAGGTTGACCGCCGCGGTCGCAACGAAACCTGCGCGCACGAGCGTCTCCGCCCGCCAACGAACCACGAGGGTTTCGATCGGATCCTGCAAGGAGGTCACCGCCTCTTCGAGCAACGTCTTCATACCAAGGAGAGCGGCTCCTGGGGGTCGCTCTACCATCCTCGAAAGGCTGTGCCGCCGCCCCTCTAACGGGTGAGATCGCCGACCGACATCACGTCTTCGATCGGCCCGGGGCGACCGAGGTAGAACCCCTGTCCGTAGCGAACACCGAGTTCCCGCAACGTCTCGAGCTCCTGCCGAGTCTGGATGCCCTCGGCCACGATGGTGGCGCCGAGCTCTGCCGCGAAGGAGATCAAGCCCGCCGCGAGCGCCCGGCGCGCGGGGTCTTTGTAGACGTTGCGCGTAAGGGCATTGTCGATCTTGATGATGTCGGGAGCGAGCTGAAGGATGTGACGCAGACTGGCGAAGCCGGAGCCGGCGTCGTCGACGGCCAGTCTGATCCCCCGCCCGCGCATGCGCTGCATGGCCGCATTCAGCGCCTCGTAGTCGTGCACAGGTGCGTGCTCGGTGATCTCGAGGACGAGCCGATCCGCCGGGGCGGACGCGAGGAGCTCGGCGAGACCGGCCGACGAGAGCGTGTCTGGCGTCGCGTTGACGGAAAGATACGGCTCCCCAGGGGCTTCCGGCAGTATCGCCAGCGCCGCTTCCACCGCCGCGAGCTCCAGCTCCTGCCTCAGTCCGACGGCCGCCGCCTCGGTAAACCAGGTTTCGGTCGGCCGCTCCGGCGCAGACGGAAAACGCGCGAGGGCTTCGAAGCCGACAACGAGCTCTGTATCGAGGTCGACGATCGGCTGGAAGACCATCATCATCCTGCCGTTGTCGAGCACATCGCGGATTCGCTCGGACTGGGTTCGTAGGAGCTCTTCCTCCTCTCCTTCGACCTGGAGCCGGCCGGTGAGCTCCTCGAGGATGTCGCCCATCACTTCGGAGGACAGGACGACGTCGCCTCGGGTGACGTTGTGGATCATCTTCACGATCTCGGCGGCACGGGTTCCTTTGACCAGGTATCCGACCGCGCCGGCCCTGAGCATCTCCAGCACGCTGGTCCGGTCTTCATAGGCTGAGAGCGCGACGACCCTCGTCTGGAGCGATCCGATCCTGATCTCGCGCGCCGCACGAGGGCCCCCACCGGCGGGCATTTTCACGTCGAGCAGGGCAACGTCCGGATGTTCGCGCACCGCGAGCTCGATCGCCTCCTGGGCGTCCTTGGCGACGCCCACGAGCTCGAGCGTGTTCTCAGCTTCGATGAGCTCGGCGAGAGCGGCACGAACTACCGGCTCATCGTCCGCCACCAACACACGGATTCGATCCAAGAGCACCCCTCTGGGCCTTCGTCAGAGACAACACCGTGCGGCGCGGAGGCCTCCGATTTTACCGACAGCCCACAAATCTCACACCCCAAAAAGGGTGACTCTGCATCCCCGAAGTGTCGTAGGGCTTTGTCACGGTACCGGCCATCGCCTGGGCGTTTCTGCTGCCGAAAACACAGCTATGGATTCAGAGCGGATCAGCTGCGTCGTTGCCGACGACCACCCCGCGCTTCTCGCCGCCGTCTCCGATTTCCTCGGCGAGAACGGCTACGACGTCGTGGCGGCGCATGCGAACTGCCGGGACGCCCTCGAGGCTGTCGGCGCGACGCAACCCGATGTGGCCGTCCTCGACTACCGGATGCCCGGCATCAGCGGCGTCGAGTTGATCAAAGACGTCCTCGCCGCGTCCGCCAACACGCGCATCGTCGTGTACACCGGCGACGGAACGACGGAGTTGGCGGCCGAGGTGCTCGGCGCCGGAGCACGCGCGATCCTGTTGAAGCAAGCACCAATAGAAGATCTGTTGCGCGCCCTTCGCGCGGCTGCCGCCGGTGCGCGCTACGTCGATCCCCTCCTGGCCCCGGACTCGCAGAGTGCGAACGTGACTCTCACCAAACGCGAACGCGAGGTCCTCGAGCTGGTCGCCGAAGGGCATGGTCAGCGAGAGATTGGGCGCAGACTGGCGATCGGCACCGAGACGGTCCGGGCGCACCTCCAGAAAGTGCGCAAGCGGCTTTCGGCGACGACAAGCACGCAGGCCGTCGCCAAAGCCATGCGACTGGGACTACTCGGATGACCGACCGAACAGAACCGCTGGTGCTCGTTGCCGATGACGAGGAGGACATCCGCGCCCTGGTCGCGTTTCGTCTCGAGCGCGCGGGCTACGAGGTCATCACTGCGGCAGACGGCGCAGAAGCGCTGACGCTCGCGACGACTCGTCTTCCCGACCTAGTCGTGCTCGACATGATGATGCCGAAGGCGACCGGGCTCGAGGTCACGCGCAGCCTGCGCGGGCAGGACGAAACGAAGGACATACCGGTGATCCTCCTCACTGCACGTGCGCAGGAAGCCGATGTCGCGCGCGGGTTCGAAGCCGGCGTAGACGACTACGTCAAGAAACCGTTCAGCCCGCAGGACCTTCAGTTGCGCGTTCAGGCGCTGCTCGAGCGCGGGTCAGCGGCGAGCATTTCCTCAGTCGGCTAGGAAGCGCGGACGGGGCGGTAGCGGTAGCCGAAGCCGCGCACGGTCTCGATCGGACCCTCGGCTCCAGCATCCGTTCCCAGCTTCTTGCGCAGATAGCCCACGTAGAGCTTCACCTGGTCCTCCGAGACACCGTACGGATCGCCCCAGGCGAGCTCGAGCAGCTGCTCGCGGCTGAGGACCTGGTTCGGATGCTTGACGAAGGCGCTCAACAGCCTGAACTCGAGCGGCGTCAGCCTCAGGTCTACCCCGCCCGACTGGGCGGAACGCTGAGCAAACTCCACGGTGATCGCATCGTCGGCGTACACAGTCGGCAACTCGTCCTTCGCAAGTCGCTTCCTGCGGAGGAGCGCTTCTACGCGGGCGAGCAGCTCCTGGCGGCCGAACGGCTTCGTCAGATAGTCGTCCGCCCCGGCCTTCAGGCCCCGCACCTTCTCGAGCTCGTCGGAAAGGGCAGTGACCATGAGGACCGGCACGTCGGTCAGCTCGCGAATTCTTTCTAGGGTGCCCCAGCCGTCGAGGCCGGGCATCGTCACGTCGAGGAGCACGAGGTCGGGACGGTCGGAGAAAACCGCACGCAGGCCGTCGCGCCCATCTGAGGCCTCGTTCACCTCGTAGCCGGCCCGGTTCAGGAGCCCGGCCACAAGCGCCCGGACGTCACCGTCGTCATCGATGACGAGAACACGGCCGCGGGTCATTCGAGCCTCATACCTAACAGGCCCTGGAAAACATCCGGCGGTCTTCCAAAACGTGTCCATGGCTCTTTTCCTGATCATCGAACCCCACGAAGACATTCGGCGGCTGTATGCGGCAGTCGTCCGAGGGCTGGGTCACGAGGCGGCATTTCTCAACGGCCTTCCCACTGCCAACCCGCACGTCGTCCTCGTCGAGCCGGCCGATGCGGAGTCGCTCGAAGCTGCCTTGCGGCTGCAGCGCGACAATCCGGGTCTTCCGATCGTCTGCGCCAGCATCGACGGGCCCAACCACGAGGCTCAGGTCCTGCAGGCGACGACGTACCTGCTGAAGCCCTTCAGGCTGATCGAGCTCACGGATGCACTGGAATTGGCTCTCTCGCAAAGTGACCTTCTGTCTGAAGTTTCTGTCTGAAGTAACTGAACGGGTGTGCACGGGGCGGATGGAGTAGCCGCCCCGCGCGCAGGTCGAGGCCTGGCGAACTTCCAAATTCCTCACAGATTCGACCTTCAAGAGAGAACATCGGAGGCCGCTTCACCAGCTGCCATCCCCGAAGGCGGGCGGGGGGGATCACCCTTTTCGGGGTTCCCGTGTCTCTACGCAGCCGGTGTCAGGATTCGTCTGGCGGCAGCGCGTGCGACTCTTGCCGCCTCCGGGGAGCGGGTGGCGACTGCAGTGGCGATTGCTCCTTGGGCCAGTAGGTGCAGTTGTTCTGCGGTACGGGTGGGGTTCGAGAGTCCCGCGTCCTTCGCGATTCGCCGAAGGTAGTGCTGGATCTCGAGTGCGTAGTCATGAGTTGCCTGCCTGAGGGCATGGGCGGGCTCCGGCGTCTCCGCCGACGCATTCTGAAAGGCGCAACCGCGGAAGTCGTCTTGTGCGAACCACTCGCCCAGGAGGTCGAAGAACGTAAGGAGCCTGCTCGCCGGGGATTCCGTCTTGGCGTCGAGCTCGGCACGTAGCCGGTCGAACCAGCGGCTCGTGGGCTGTTGCAGCCAGGCGATGACAAGGTCATTTTTGGCCGGGAAGTGATGGAAAAACGTCGCCCTCGCGACGCCCGCGTGCGAGATGATCGTGGCGATCCCGGTCGCGCGAATCCCATGCTGGTAGAAGAGCTCGGAGGCCGCGTCGAGGATCCTCTGTCGTGCGTCGGCAGCGACTGCAAAGGTCATGCGCACGGTTTGTGCGCCGGCCCCAGAGGCCAGCTCGACGCGTTCGCTGATCAGGCGTGCGATCGAGAGTCCGATCTCACCGGGAGCAGTCTCGCTGGAGTCATGGTCGGTGACGTCGCAGTGCCACCCCGCTCCGTCGCGAGTGACCTGTACGGTCGCTTCCTCGCCGCCGTCGCGGAGCGCATCTCTCGCGAGTTCGACCGCTGCCAGCGTGACGTCGTCGACGATCGAGGGCGCGAGCCCAGCGGCCCGTGCCGCGGCGGCCACTACTCGGTACACCTGGTCGAGATCGCGTTCCTTGGTGACTGTCAGCCGCGAAAGCGGGTTGCCGCCACCATCGGCGCGCTCTGGTTCGCGCCTGACCGGCCGCTCCACGAACTTGTCGGTCTCGATGTAGTCGGCGTTTGTATCGCGGTGGCCGCCGGTCGAGACGATCGGGTGCGTGCGGAGCGCGTCATCGACAATCTGCTCGGGTCGCGCACGCGTGTCGTAGCCGCAGACCACCCATAACGGATAGCCGGCGAACCCTCGGTTGAACATCGATTCGTAGCGCATCCACTCGGCGTACTCCTCGCCGGTGAGCCCGAGTGGGATCTCGGCGATGACGCGCACGGAGTCGACGCCGGGCCGTGTCAGCTCCGTGTCGAGGTACCGGCGGTACTCGGCAATGGTGGCCGCCGGGCGACGGTACATCGCCGTCGCGTCGGCGAACGAGACGCGCTGCGCGTCTTGCCCAAGTGCTTCGCGCAGCAGTGCGCTCTTGCTCGGCGTGAGCACCACCATCGTTGGATCGCTCGCGGCGAGTCCGTCGTGGAGGAACGGGACGACCCGCTCGACAAACTCCTCATCCGACGAATAGACAAGCGCCTCGTGAACGAGAGGCGGCTCGGTGACGCTCATTTTTCGCTCATTTTCGCTGGTGATCTAACGGTCGAGGAGACCAGTCAGTCTAGAACGTGCGCGTTTCAGATACTATCGAGTAGACCAGTCGGTATGGAACGTAGTATGACACGAAACAGCCTTCACATGGCGTTTGCCCAGGAAGAACTCGGACCGCCGAAGAGATGTCGCTGGTAAGCGCCCAGGCCGCTGCTGAGCCTGTTCGGAGGCTCTACGGCAGAGGTGAGGAGCAGCAAGCTCTGTCCACCCTGGTCGAGGAGGCCCGCACGTCAGGCAGCGGCGTCCTCGTGCTTCGCGGCCCGGCGGGAATCGGGAAGTCGGCCCTGCTCGCAGACACGGTGGCCAAGGCCGAAGGAATGCGCGTGCTTCAGGCTGTCGGCGTCCAGTCCGAGTCGGGGCTCGCCTTCTCAGGCCTGCACCAGCTCCTGCGACCGCTCGAGGGACGGATCCAGGGTCTGCCAAGCCCCCAGGCGACCGCCCTGCGCGGCGCACTCGGCCTTTCCTCAGGCGGCGGGGACGACTTGTTCCTCGTCGGGGCGGCCGTGCTGACGCTGATCGCGACTGCGGCCGAGGCCGAACCTGTGCTCTGCGTCATCGAGGATGCACAGTGGCTCGACGCGGCGAGTCTCGTAGCGATCACGTTCGCAGCTCGGCGCTTGCAAGCCGAGCGCGTCGCCATGCTCTTCGCCGCGCGCGAATGCGACAACGTTGCAGACACTGTTGCGACGGAGCTCCCGGAGCTTCGGCTCGAACGCCTTGACGCGAAGGCTTCGGCAGCCCTGATCGCCGACGAGGCGACTACTCCACTGGCTCCACAGGTGCTGAATCGAATCATCGCCTCCGCTGGGGGCAATCCTCTCGTGCTCCTGGAAGTACTGCTGGCGCTCACCGACGGGCAGCGTGCGGGTCGCGAGCAGCTCCCCGATCCGCTGCCCCTGACCGCTCGCTTCGAAGAAGCCTTCTCCTCACGCGCGGCGCTCCTCTCCGATGAGGCTCAGCTCCTACTCCTCGTGGCGGCCGCCGACAGTACCGGCGACGCGGCCGTCATCCTGCGAGCCGCGCGGATACTGGGACTGCGCAAGGACGACTTCGAAACGGCCGAGGCCGCGGGCCTGCTGGATCTCTCAGAGGATCGAGTGAACTTCAGACACCCTCTGGTGCGCTCGGCGCTCTATCAACGAGCAAGCTTCGCTCAGCGTCAGCAAGCACACAACGCGCTCGCCGAAGTTTTCGCGGAGGACGGCGAAGACGATCTCCACGCGTGGCACCGCGCGGCCGCGACCCTTGGACCTGACGACGACGTGGCGGCAGAGCTCGAACGCTCCGCCGAGCGTGCCAAGGCGCGCGGAGGATATGCGAGCGCTGCAAAGGCGCTGGCCCGTGCGGCAGCTCTGACGTCCAACTCAACACAGCGAGGCGCACGGAAGCTCGCGGCGGCCGACTTGGCCGCATCGGCGGGCCAGAGCGGAACCGCTCGGGCATTACTGGAAGACACGCGAGCGCTCATTACGGACCCGCTCCTGGTCTCCGACGTCAACCGGCTTCGGGGAAGCCTGGAGCTGGAGTCCGGATCTGGATTCGTTGCGCACGACATCTTCATGTCCGCGGCGGACGAAGTGGCCGAGCTCGATCACGAGCGGGCGGCGAAGCTATTGCTCGAAGCAACCAGGGCAGCGCTCTACACGGGGGATCTGAGCGCTCAGGTCAGGACCGGCCGCAGGGCGCAAGAGCTCCGCCGGCAAGCGAGTGAGAACTTCGAGCTGACGGTGTCGGCCGGAATGGGTTTGTTGTGGGACGGGGATGGGGCGGCCGGCCGGATGCTGCTCGACGAGGCAATCGCTCGGGCTGAGCACAACCCCCGCCACTTCCACTGGGCCGCACGCTCCGCTTTGCAGCTGGGCAACGAGACGACCGCGAGCGCCTTCTCGCGACAGGAAGTCGAGCTCGCCCGGCGAGAGAGCGCTGTGAAGGCCCTTATCATCAGCCTTTCGCGGCTCGCCCTGGTAGAGATTTTGGAAGATCGATTCCTGTCGGCCCGCGCGAACGCTGCGGAAGGGCTTGGCCTTGCAAGCCAGACGGGACTCACCAACCAGGTGTGCTACTACCACGCTCTTGCCGGGTGGACTGCCGCGCTCCTCGGGATGGCGGACGAGGCGCAGCGCGAGACCGAAGCCGCGCTCCAGCTCGCGCGAACTTCGGGTGGAAGCTGGACGGCGGGGGCCGCGAGGCTGGCGCTCGGAGAATTGGAGCTTGGGCTTGGCCGTTGGGCGGATGCAGTCACCCACTTTCAGGCCGTTGCCACGACGGGCTCTCCATACCTCGACAGACGGAGCGCGCCGAGCCTCGTGCTGGCGGCCGTTCGGGCCGGCCGGCCCGACGTGGCCGCGGCGGCCCTCGAGAAATTCGAGCGGTGGATTGCGAGGACGGGCTCGCGGTCGCAGCTCGCCTTGCTAGCACGGTCTCGGGCGCTACTCGCCGAAGACGACGCGGCAGCGGCCAGCTTCGAGCAGGCCGTGCGACTTCATGCCCGGATTCCGAGGCCGTTCGAGCAGGGGAGGACGGAGCTGCTCTACGGAGAGCACCTCCGGCGAGCCGGTCAAAGGCGGGACGCCCGCCAGCACCTGCGGCTGGCGCTCGAGCTCTTCAGCCAGACGGGTGCAGTGCTCTGGCGCGAGCGTGCCGAGACCGAGCTGCGGGCGAGCGGCGAGACGCTCAGGCGTGCCGAGGCAACACCTCTGGGTCGGCTGACCCCGCAGGAGTTGCAGATCGCCCGGTTCGTGGCGACCGGTGCCAGCACGAAGGCGGTCGCGGCGCAGCTCTTCCTCAGCCCCCGTACCGTCGACGCACACCTGCGGAACATCTTCAGGAAGCTGGGCATCACGTCGCGAGCGCAGCTCGTCGGGCTCCCCCTAGGCGAGCCCGGCAAAAGCCTGCCTGATGTCAAATAGGCGATTCAGCCGACGCGACTTCGACCGCAGCGGGCGATTGTGGGTTTGCCACGCATTGCGAGGATCGATATGCAGGCTGTATCGATGCAGGGGCCGCGGCAATTTGGATGCAGTGTCGTTGCCCGCAGATAGTCGGTTTGTTCGCTGAGGGCAGCAGCGACATGGTTTGCTGACGACCGTGTCATCGGAACGAATGGGGCCACAGAAGCGCGACAGCACCGGATCAGCTACAGGGCCAGGCGAGCGATCGTCCCATCCGGCGATCGAGCTGCGGCACTTGCGCTACTTCCTCGCGGTCAGCGAGGAACTCCACTTCGGACGGGCCGCTCAACGGCTCCACATCGCGCAGCCTCCCCTCTCCCAGGCGATCCGGAAGCTGGAGCACGAGCTCGGTGTCTCCCTGCTCAGGCGCACGAGTCGCGTCGTGACCCAGACTGAGGCGGGCCGGATCTTCGCTGAGGAAGCGCGCGACGTGCTAGCTGCTTTCGACCGTGCCCTCGCCGAAGCACGCAAGGCCGGAGGCGTCGGGACGAAGCTCCGCATCGGGTGTGCATTGAACCTCGCGATCGAGCAGCTACTCCGTTTTCTCACGGCTCTGCACGAGACCGAGCCGGCGCTCGAGGCTCACGTGACTCACCTGGGCGCGGCCGAACAGGTTGAGCGGCTCCGCCGGGGCGACCTCGACCTCGGCATCTTCTTCTACGCCGAGAACTACGACGACCTGGAGATGAGCCCTCTCTTCGCGGGCGAGCACCTGGCCGTGTACCTCCCGCGCGACCACCGCCTCGCCGCGACGGAGGTGCTGGGGCCGGACGACCTCGTCGACGAGATCCTCGTCACGTTCCCACGGGAGGCCAACCCTGCGCTCCATGACCATCTGCTGGCGAGCTTCGGCGCTGCCGGGTACCGCTTCAGAAGCGTGGAGGAGGCGGGTGGCCTGAATGCGCGGGACCTGATGGTTGCTGTGGCGGAGAGGTCGGGAGTCGCCTTCTGGCCATCGCTCGGCGAAGGTGGCGAGGCAAGCACGATCGTGGTGGAGCGCGCACTGGACCCGCCGTTGACCATGCCGGACACCGTCGTCGCCTGGGCGATTGCCCCGGAGCGCTTGCCGGCTGCGCTGATCGAAAACATCCGCGGGCTGGCAAAAACGCTGCGCTGGGAGTCCGAGCCGCACCAAGATCAGGACCGAGACGCCGGGAGTCTCGGTGCGACGGATAGGGGTACTGGTGGTCGCGACGAGCAGAGCGGATGGTGATCTTTGTGTTTCGACTGCGGCAAGGCGCATTAGCGCATAAGACGGAACCTTGAGCAGGTCGACGGCCGTGCGCGGGGGCGGCACATACGGTCAGATACTCGCCCTTCCCGACCTCGGACCGCTCAGGCTCGCGGACACCGTCTACCTGACCCAGGAGGGGCCGAGAACGATCGGGCTGCTGTGGGTGCTCGACGGTTCTGCTAGGACTTGCCTATTGACATTGGATCTGCGGCCTTCGGATTGCGTTGCTGTGGCCTGGCGCGCCACGGTGGAACGAGTCACGCGCGAGGGAGTGCACTCTCATGACGGCGTAGGCGCCTCGTTCCTGTTCTACCCCAGGCAACAGGCCGTGGAATGACGGATACCGCGGCACTGATCGAGCGCTACAGGGCGACGCTGCAGACGTATCTGGCGGCCGGCGCCGAGGACGCGCTTCAGCAAGCGAATGAAATCGGCCGCGAGGCGCTCGACGCGGCGATCGGGCCGCTCGTGCTCTTCTCCATGCACCGGGACGTCGTCCAGCGCCTGCCGCCGCAGCCGGTTGACGGCGACGAGTTCGTCCGGCGTGTGACGGCTGTTTTCATCGAAGCCCTTGCTCCGTTCCACGTGGCCGCAGGAGGCTTCGATGAAGCACACGAGCAGGTGAGCGAACTCGGCGCGATCCTGCAACGGCACTCGCAGGAGCTGGAGGCTTTCCACGGACGAGCCAATCATCGGGGACGGAATGTGCAGACTGCCGACCTCAAGGCGTTGGTCGAGCGCCACACTCGTGAGATCGAGGAGGTCCGGCAGCGGCTCGAAACCGCACGGGAAACTCCGGGCACGCGCCGGCGCCTGCTCGCCGACATCGTGCACGCGCAAGAGGAAGAACGCAGGCGTCTTGCAGGCGACATTCACGACGACGCGGTCCAAGCGATGACTGCAGTCCTGCTCCGGATCGGCCTGCTTGGGGCGCGGCTCGACAAACCCGAGCAGGTGAGCCTCGTGGCAGAGCTCGAGGAGAGCATCCGTGACACGATCGGGCGGCTCCGCCGGCTGATTGCCGGCCTTTCCCCACCGGAACTCGACCGGGCTGGGCTGGCCGCCGCAGTGCGCTCCGCCCTCGATCAGATGAAGCTCGAGTTTCACATCGACTACTCACTCGAGAACCGGCTGAACCGAGAACCGGGCCCGGAAGCGCGGACGATCGCCTACCGGATCGTCCAGGAAGCGCTCGCGAACACGCGCAAGCACTCCAACGCTTCTCGCGTCGAGGTGACCTTGGACTCCCAGGAACACGGGCTCTGCACCAGCGTCACCGATGACGGTGTGGGCTTCGACGTGGAGACGACTCTCGCCGTGGACCGTCCGGGGCATCTCGGTCTCAAAGCGATGCGCGAACGAGCCGAGCTTGCCGAGGGCTGGCTGCGCATCGAAAGCCGGCCGGGAGCAACCACGGTCACGTTCTGGATTCCGGAGCGACGAGGCCCGGGAACCGCAGACGACGCCGACGCAGCCTGACAGTCGCAGAGGAACTGGCGCCCGCCAAAAGGCGGGCGCCGCAGACCGGAAGGGCTATTCGTGGAAACCGAGGGCGCCCCACTTTGCTCTCGCGACGAGCGATGCGAGCGCGACCAGGGCGAGCAGGAGACTGGGCGAGATGAACTTGTTCATGGCTTTCACCCCCTTGATTCGTTAGAACCGGACGTCTTGCAGAGCTTCGGCCGCGCGCCGGTAGACAGCAGCGGCGTCGTCGATCTGGCCGCGGCGTGCGGCAAGGTCACCTTGTGCGAGCCAGGCCGCCGCACGGTGTCCAAGCGAATCCATCTGCTCGAAGCTCCCGTCTGCGGCAGTGAGCTCTTCAGCCGCCTCGTCGAAGCGTCCTTGCTCCATCAGCGCGCGACCGAGCACGAGTCTTGCGTTGCCGACCTCGTTGACGTGATCGTCCCGGTCTTCGAGCAGCTCGAGCGCGTACCTGGCCTTCTGTTCGGCCAAAACTGTTTCGCCTCCGCGCAGGAGAACCTGAGCAGTCGATGAGACCGCGTAGGCCGCGTCGATCTCGTTGCCGAGCTCGAGCGCGACGGCGAAGGCTTCCTTCAGGCGCGTGTTCGCGGCGTCGGTCTCTCCGAGCAGGAAGAGGATGCCGCCCAGGTTGTTCAGCGCCTTGCCGGCAGCGAGGAGATCGCCGGCGTCGCGCTGGAGCTCGATCACACGCTCGACGTAGAAGCGCGCGATGAGCAGCTGGCCGGTTCGTTCCGCGATCTGCGAAGCCTGCAAGTAGGCGTCCGCAAGGCGGGCTCCGTCGTTCAGCTCTTCACCGAGCTCGATGGCTGCGTCCGCGTCTGCGCGGGCCGCGTCCCAGTCGCGCTGACGGCGGTAACAGCGGGTGCGCCAGCAGAGAATGTCGACTCGCAGCCGGTCACTGAGAGTCGGCGACTCTTCGCAGAGGCGCAGCGAGACCGTCAGGAGCTGGACTGCATTCGAGACTGCCCCGGACTTGAGGCGGCAGCAGCCGAGTTGGTAAAGCACTTCGGCACGGTCGGTGTCGTCGCAGACCGGTGCTTCGGCCAGCACGCGGGCGCGCTCCAGTTTCACGATCGCCGAGTCGAGATCGCCCATCGACATTCGTGCCCAGGATTCGTCGAGCTGTGCGCGGAGCTCGGCGCGCGGGTCGCCCCTGAGCTCGGCACCGCCGTCGACCAGGAGATCGATTGCGAGCTCGTAGTCGTGGGCGGCCAAAGCCGTTTCCGCGGAGGCGAGCACCGTGGAGGCGGCCGAAGTCATCGGCTTGACCGTTGTCGCAGGGACGGAACGTTGAGCATGCGCGCGACCGTCGCCCGAAATGCTGCGGGGGCCATGCCGCCCGACTCGTCGTTCTTGGACGCCGGCTTCATGCAGTTGTCGCCGCTCTGCCAGTAGGCCCAGGCAAGCGTCGAAGCGAAGCGCTCGCAGCCGTAGTCGGCGTGCTCGAACCCTGAGGTGTCCCAGCACCAGGCCTTCGCACCGAGCAGGCGCTGGAGCTCTACGCGGTTTTCTTGGGTCAGGAGCAAGAAATCGACCTGATGGGCGAACTCGTGCTGGACGACGCCCCAGGAGAAGCG